>JAKONB010000396.1 GCA_022702195.1 Beijerinckiaceae bacterium
CTCCTGCCCCGAACCGCGTTGGCCCTGGCGATGGCGTTCCAGGAACTGGCCACCAACGCGGTGAAGTACGGCGCCCTGTCGAACCCCAGCGGGCATGTCGAGATCGCCTGGACGATGCGCGAGAGCCAGCCGACGCCCTGGCTGAACCTGCGCTGGAGCGAATCGGGCGGCCCGACCGTCGCGGTGCCCACGCGGCGGGGGTTCGGATCGCGCCTCATCGAGCGCAACCTCGCGCGCGACCTCGACGGCAGGGTCGAGATCGCCTTCGTGCCCGACGGCATCACCTGCACGGTGAACGCGCCGCTTCAGTGAGCGCGTCGGCGCGGCGAGCGGGCCGCC
Source organism: Beijerinckiaceae bacterium (assembly GCA_022702195.1). GTDB lineage: Bacteria > Pseudomonadota > Alphaproteobacteria > Rhizobiales > Beijerinckiaceae > Methylobacterium. Next base: position 340 of record JAKONB010000396.1, read on the forward strand.
TCTGCGCGGGACCCGGCACTTTCCTCGGCCTACCGATCGTAAAAGGCCTGCAACGCGTCCCGATCCCGGGTGATCGGCAGGGCCAGCAGAGCCAGAACCCGCGCCTTGTCCGGGGAGAGATCGTCGGCGAAGACGGCCCCGGCCGCCCGCAGGGTGCTGCCGCCGCCCTTGAAGCCGTAGACCGGCAGGGCGCGGCCGTTGGACAGCTGGCTCGCCACCACGATGGTCACGCCCTCGGCCACCGCGTCCACCACCGCATCGTACAGGGCGTCGTTGACGTTGCCGAAACCGTAAGCCGCGAGCACCACCGCTTCCGCTCCGTCCGCCACGGCGTGGCGCAACTGCGCACCGTCGCAGCCGGCCACCATCGCCACCAGGTCGACGCGCGGCAGCGCGGCGGGGATCGGCAACGTCTGGCGGCGCAGGGATTTGCGGGCGAACACCACCCGGTCCTCGTCCACGCTGCCGAGGAAGCCGGCATCGCCCGAATTGAAGGTCTCGACGTTGTTGGTGTGGGTCTTGCGGACCTCGCGGGCGGCGTTGATGTTGTGGTTGAGGGTCACGGTGACGCCCATGTCGCGGGCACCCGGGGCCAGGATCTGGCGCACGGCGTTGAGCAGGTTGCGGCCGCCATCGCCGTCCGGGTCCGAGGCGTTGCGCTGCGCACCGATCACCACCACGGGTTTGTCGCCCGTGAGGGTCAGGTCGAGGAAATAGGCGGTCTGGTCGAGGGTGTCGGTCCCGTGCAGGATCACCGCGCCGGTGATGTCCGGACGCGCGAGGAGTCCCTCGACGGTTCGGGCGAGGTCCGGCCAATAGGCCGGCCCCATATAGGCGCTGGGCACGTTGGCGAATTCCACGACCGTGAGGGCGGCGACTTCGCTCAGACGCGGCACGGCCGCGACGAGATCGGCGCCGGATAGGGCGGGCACCGGCGCGCCCGTGGCTGGGTCGATCCTCATCGCGATGGTGCCGCCGGTGGCGACGATGGCGACCAGGGGCTTGGTCATGGGGCGCGCCGCTCAGTCGAGGGGCCGTGCCTCCTCCGGGAGCATGATCGGAATGCCGTCCCGGATCGGGTAGGCGAGCTTGGCCGAGCGGCTGATCAGCTCCTGGCGGGCGGCGTCGTATTCGAGGGTCGCCTTGGTGAGCGGGCAGACCAGGAGTTCGAGCAGCTTCGGGTCGACGCGGGTCGCCTCGACCGGGCTCTGGATGTCAGCGGCCATCGTGTTACGTCCTCAAAAATGCCGGCGGCCGAAGGGAGGCCGAAGGATCACTGCAGGGTCGGTTCGGACCCCGACCCGCGCACCAACTCCATTTCGGTGACCGCGATCAAGACCTCGGCGCGGGTCTTGAGGTCGGCGGCCTCCAGCATGGCCTGCTTTTCCCGGCTGCCGAACGGACTCATCATGCACAGGGCGTTCACCAGCGCCTCGTTGGGCGCCTCCTCGATCCCAGCCCAATCGACCTTGAGGTCGTTGACCTCTACGAAGTCCCGCAGGGCCTTCAGCACGCCCTCGCGATCCACCGCCTCTTCGCCGGCGCGCGGCTCGAAATCGGTGGCGAAATCGTCGAAGGAGACTTGGCAGCGCCGGTAGCGCGTGGTGACGGCGAGCTCGCTCTCGATCCGGAACCGGGCGATGCCGGTGAGCGAGATGAGGTAGCGCCCGTCACCGGTCTCGGCGAATTGCGTGATGCGCCCGGCGCAGCCCACTCGGAACAGCTTCGGGGTCATCGGCGATGAGCCCGCCTCCACGTCCGGCTGGATCATGCCGATGATCCGGTCGGTCCGCAGGGCGTCGTCCACCATGGCGAGGTAGCGCGGCTCGAAGATGTTGAGCGGCATCTGTCCGCGCGGCAGCAGCAATGCGCCGGGCAAAGGGAAGACCGGGATGATCCCGGGGCAATCGGCCGGTCCCTTGTAGCCCGCATGGGTGCTCATCGCGTCGCCTCGTGGTTGGATCGATGCCTCACGCGAAGACCAGCGTCGAGAGGCGGCGCCGGCCACGAATCGAGGCCTTGTCCATCAGGCCCCAAGCTTCGAAGAAAGTGAGGAGCTGCTTGCGCGCCGCGCCCTCGTTCCAGCTGCGGTCCCGCCGCTCGATCTCGATGAGCTGATCCACCGCCTCGTCGCGCTGGTTCAGGGCGTTGAGACCGAGGGCGAGGTCGAACCGCGCCTGGAAATCGGTGGGGTCCGCCGCGATCCGGCTCTGGAACGCGCCGAGATCGCCGAGTTCCGCGGCCTTCTCCGCCAGTTCGAGGGCAGCCCGCACGCTGCTGAGGGCGGGGTCGCCCACCTTGTCGGCCGGGGCCATCGCCAGGAGCTGGCGGGCCTCCTCGATCTCGCCGAGGTCGAGCTGGATCTTGGCCAGGGCCGCGATGGCGGTGACGTTGTCGGGCTCCTCGGCCAGCACGGCGGCATAGAGCTGTGCCGCGTTGGCGGTGTCGCCGACTCCCAGCAGGGTATCGGCCTCCGACAAGGCCTGTTCCACCGGCGTCGGTCCGGCGGGGCCTGCCAGACGGGTGATGAACTCCTTGATCTGGGCCTCGGGCACCGCCCCCATGAACCCGTCCACCGGCTGGCCCTTGTCGAAGGCGATGACGGCGGGGATCGACTGGATGCCGAGCTGCCCGGCGATGGAGGGATGCTCGTCGATGTTCATCTTGACGAGCTTTACCGCGCCGGCCGCCGCAGTGACGACCTTCTCGATGACGGGGGTCAGCTGCTTGCACGGGCCACACCAGGGCGCCCAGAAATCGACCAGCACCGGCTGCTTCATGGACTCGGCGATGACGTCCTGCCGGAAGCTCGCCGTGGTCACGTCCTTGATCAGGTCGCCGGAGGGGGGCGCGTCGTTAAGCATAGATTCCTCAAGGCGTCGGTGGGTCGCGAAGGGCGGCTCCGGCTTTGTCCACGCGGGGCCTTTCCGTCAATAGATGGGAATGCGGTTCCGCCGGTCCAGGGCGATCCGAGATCGGATTGCCCGTGCCCCCACCGTCCTACTTCGCCGGCGCGGCGTCGCCCGCGGGCCTGCCTTCACCCGCCGGCTTGGTGTCCGTCACGAAGGTTGCGGCGTAGACACCCTTGGCGGCATTGGCCTCGCAGGCGATGGCGGTCTTACCCGGCTCGGGCGTGCTGAAGCTGCAGGCGCCCACCGCCACAAGCGGCCCCTGCACCACGCCATCCTTGGTCTTTTCGCTCGGGATCACGAGGTTGATCGGTTGGAGCGGGTCGGTCTCCTCGGTCCGCTCCTGCTGCGCGCCGTTGCCGCTGAAGCTGAGGGAGCGCCCCTCTCCGGTGGTGAAATCGAAGCTGGTGCGGTTGCGCGAGACCGTGTTCATCAGCGTGCCCTTGCAGAAAGCGCTGAGATCCTGGCCGGCGATCACCAGCTTCTCACAGCGCCCGTCGAGCTTGACGGCGGTCTGGGCGAGGGCAGGGCTCGCCAGGCTGAGTGCGGCGAGACCGAGGGCAGGGAGCGTGGCGGGGAAGCGGATCATGCAGTCACATCTATGGTCGCGTGCGGGGCTGTCGAGGGGGGCGTGAGCGGATGCCGCGCTCAAGCGGCACCGAAGCGCAGGGCACGGTCGTTGGGGGCGGTAAGGTCGATCTCCGGGCCGAGCGGCACGATGCCGGTCGGGTTGATGGTCGGATGGCTTTCGTAATAATGGCGCTTGATGTGGGTGAAGTTCACCGTATCGGCGATTCCCGGCAGGGCGTGAACGTCGCGCAGGTAGTGCGACAGGTTCGGGTAATCGGTGATCCGGCGTGCGTTGCACTTGAAATGCCCGACATAGACCGCGTCGAACCGCACCAAGGTGGTGAACAGGCGGATGTCGGCCTCCGTCGGCGCGGAGCCGCAGAGATAGCGGGCCTGTCCCAGCCGCTCCTCCAGGCTGTCGAGTTCCTCGAACAGGGCGTGGAACGCCTCCTCGTAGGCCGCCTGTCCGGTGGCGAAGCCGGCCTTGTAGACGCCGTTATTGACCCGGTCGTAGACGCGGGCATTCACGGCGTCGATCTCGTCGCGCAGGGCCTCCGGATACAGGTCAGGTCCGGTGCCGTCGAAGGCGTCGTTGAGCATTCGGATGATCTCGGCGGATTCGTTCGAGACGATGGTCGCCCGCTTCCGATCCCAGAGGACCGGGACCGTGACCCGTCCGCTGAACCGGGGGTCGGCCGCGAGATAGACCTCGTAGAGCCGGCGTGCCCCGTGGATCGGGTCCGGCGTCGCCCCTGGGGAATCGCCGAACACCCAGCCCTCGGCGCCCATATGCGGATCG
>JAKONB010000405.1 GCA_022702195.1 Beijerinckiaceae bacterium
CGACGGCCCCTCCGACGAGGAACTGCAGAAGGCCAAGGATTACCTCACCGGCTCCTACGCACTTGGCTTCGACACCTCGACCAAGATCGCGCATCAGCTCGTGCAGATCGCCTTCGAGGGGCTCGGCATGGATTACATCGCCCGCCGCAACGCCCTGGTGGCGAGCGTGACCCAGGACGACATCCGCCGGGCGGGCGCGCGCACCTTCGGCGACGGCCAGATGCTGATCGTCGCGGCCGGTCGCCCCACGGATTTCTGATCGGAAGCAGGCCGGGATCGTCGTCTCCCGGCCCTCCCGGGCACCCGGGCCTTTGCAAGTCGCCCCCGGCTGCTCAATGATGCCTCGCCCATCGTCACAGATTCCCGGGACCGTCCGCATGAAGTTCGCTTTCCGCTCCCTGCCGGCCCTGGCCGCCGCGCTCACGGCCGCGACGCCGGCCCTTGCGCATCCGGGCCATGACGGGGCCGGCGGTCTCGCGCACGGCTTCCTGCACCCGGTCAGCGGTCTCGACCACGTGCTCGCCATGGTGGCGGTGGGGCTCATCGCGGCGCGGATCGGCGGCCGGGCCATCGTCCTCGTGCCGCTGGCCTTCCTCGGCATGATGGCCGTGGGCGGCGCTCTCGGCGCGGCGGGGCTCGGTCTGCCCTTCGTGGAGGTCGGGATCGCGCTCTCCGTGGTGGTGCTCGGCGCCGTCCTGGCCCTGCGCACCGCTCTGCCGGTCGCCGGCGCCATGGCCCTGGTCGGGGCCTTCGCCCTGTTCCACGGCTACGCCCACGGTGCCGAGATGCCGGGCTCGGCCTCGGGTCTCGCCTACGGCCTCGGCTTCGTCGCCGCCACCGCCCTCCTGCACGCGCTCGGCCTCGGTCTCGGCCTGGGTGCCGGCCGCCTGAACCTCGGCGCCGGTCGCCCGGCCCTGCGCGTGGCGGGCGCCGGCCTCGCCGCCGCCGGCCTCGGCCTCCTGGCGGGCGCCTTCTGATCGCGTCTTTGGCTGATTTGCGTCGCTGCGGCGAGACCGATCGCGAGCTCCCTCTCCCGGAAGGTGGGGGACGGGGTGAGGTGTGTGACTCTTTCGGAGAGTTCACGTCCCTCACCCCAACCCTCTCCCACGGGAGAGGGAGCCTGTTCCGGCCGACGTGATCCGCAGGGAGACGGATGAGACGATCTCGCCCCCGGCCTGTCCGGGCAAGGGCGGGATTAACGACCTAGATGTACGGTTCCGGAAACCGGATCCAGGGCGATGCTCCGGGCTCTTGATCTGACATCGTCTTTTTCCGAAAGCCGGCAGCCACCTTTCGGGACGATGCTCTAAAGCCGGTTCGCCAGGGCCTCGGCCTCCGCCCGTCCTTGCGCCCGCGCGGCCGCATCGAGGTCCGGCCCCATCAGGCCCTTCTCCACCAGGATCTGGTGGACGTCGGTGACGCCGACCATCCGCAGCCAGGTCGCCATGTAGGTGGATTGGTGGTCGTAGATGTCGGCCGGGAAATCGTCGCCGATCTGCACGCCGCGGGCGTTGATCACGACGGCCTTGGCCTTCAGGAGGCCGTTCTGGCCGCGCTCGTCGAAGGTGAACAGCAGGTCCTTCTGCGAGACCAGATCGAACAGGTGCTTGAGCCGGTACGGAATGGTGTAGTTCCACATCGGCACCGCGAAGAGCAGCAGGTCGGCGCGGCGGAAGCGCTCGGCCAGCGCCCGGATGGCGCTCCAGGCCTCGTCCTGCGCCAGGCTCAACGGCTCTCCGGCGAGCGCCGCGTATTTGCCCGCGAGCGCCTCGCCGTCGAAGTCGGGCAGCTGCGTGTTCCAGACGTCGAGGGTATCGACGCTGCCCTCCGGGTGGCGCCCGCGCCACGTCTCGAGGAAGGCATGGGCCGCGGCGATGGAGGCGGAGCGGTCCTTGCGCGGGGAGGCTTCGACGTAGAGCAGATGCGGCATTCGGGACTCCTGTTCCGTGAACGGATGAGAGCCAAGCTATCGCGCGCGGGATGCAGGGCCAGGGGGCTCCCGGCTTTGTCATTCGCCGGGCCGGCCCCATCTGAGATCTGAGTCCCTCGTCGCCACAACCGGGCAGCCCCGATGAACCTCACCGGCATCCACCATCTCACCGCGATCACCGCGCAGGCGGCCGACAACGCGGCTTTCTACACGCGGGTGCTGGGGCTGCGCCTCGTCAAGAAGACGGTGAACCAGGACGACGTCTCGGCCTATCACCTGTTCTACGCCGACGGGATCGCGGCGCCCGGCACCGACCTCACCTTCTTCGACTGGCCGGCGCCGCGCGAGCGCCGGGGCACCAACAGCATCAGTCGCACCGGCCTGCGCGTGGCCGGGCCGAATTCCATCGCCTGGTGGCGCGAGCATTTCGCGCGCCAGGGCGTCGCCCACGCGACGCCCATCGAACGCGACGGGCGCCTCACCCTGGATTTCGAGGATGGCGAGGGCCAGCGCCTGATGCTCGTCGACGATGGCGGGGTCGGGGAGGCTCATCCCTGGGCGCGCAGCCCGGTGCCGGAGGCGCACCAGATTCGCGGTCTCGGCCCCATTCGCCTCAGCCTCGTGGCGAGCGAACCCACCGAGGCGGTACTCACCGCCGTCCTGGGGATGCGGCACGACCGGACCTACGAACTGCCGGAGGGGGAGGTTCGCGTCTACAGCATGGGGCCGGGCGGTCCGGCCGCCGAACTCCACCTCCTGGCGCAGCCCGACCTGCCGCCGGCGCGGCAGGGGGCGGGGGCGGTCCATCACGTGGCCTTCCGCATTCCGGACGCGGATTACGCCGCCTGGGCCGACCGCCTCAAGGTCCAGCGCATGCCGTCGAGCGGGCCGGTGGACCGCTACTATTTCCGCTCCCTCTACTTCCGCGAGCCCAACGGAATCCTGTTCGAGATCGCCACCGACGGACCCGGCTTCACCGCCGACGAGCCCCTGGAGAATTTGGGCGAGCGCCTGGCCCTTCCGCCCTTCCTCGAAGGACGCCGGGCGGAGATCGAGGCCGGTCTGAAACCGATCTAGGAGGCGTCTATTGTGTGAGTTCCCGATCGGCGATGGGATAGTCTTGAATTGTCTGTATTTAGGAAATATTAATCGATGGATGGAATGACTATCGGGAGATCGTTCGACGGTCTTTGACCGGTTATAGTCAAAATTGCGGGCCGGCCAATCGATGGGGTCATTCCTTGCGGGGCTGGGCAATGTTGCGGTTGTCGATTTCAAGTAAACTGGGATTGTTCTCGGGTTTGGGTATCGTCCTGGCGATCGGCATGGTTGCCAATCAGTGGGTCAGCAACCAGCGGATCATGCGGACCCTCGCGGCCGTGGCTCGCGAACAGACGATCTTCGACGGCATCCAGAAGGCGCAACTCTCCCTGGTTCAGATGCGCCTCTTTATCCGGGATTTCCAATTGGCCGAAACGGCCGAGGCCCATGCGGACGCTCTTGCGGGGATCCGGGAGAGTGCGCGTGCCGGCCAGGAGGGCATGAATGCCCCGATCAGCGTCGCCCTCAGGCCCGAGAAGCTGAGGACGATCCAAGGCGGCCTGGGACTGCTCGAGACGGCGGCGCTTCGGACCGGCGGCACGATCACCTTCGAGGACGGGCGCAAGCGGGTCGATACAGCCAGGATGGCATCCTCCTTCGCCGAACAGCGGGCGGAACGCGCCAAGGTGGTCACCGCGATCGATCAATCCCTCGCCGACGCTCAGCAACTCACCCAGGAAGCGCGGCAGGACGCGGACGATGCCATCGCCAGCGCTTCGCTGGTCGGATTGATCGCTGGCGCGGCCGTGGTCCTCACCCTGCTCGGTGCCGGCATCTTCGCCCTGACGATGGTCGCCCGGCCCATCCGCCTGATGACTGGCGTGATGGGACAACTGGCCGAAGGCAACACCGAGACGGTGATCCCGGGGCGGACGCGTTCGGATGAAATCGGCGCGATGGCGGCCTCCGTGGAGGTCGTCCGGAAGGGGATGATTCAAAACCGGAGCCTGGAGACCGAGGCGGCGCAGGGACGCGTCGCCGCCGAGGCCCAGCGCAAGAAGACCCTGCAGGAT
>JAKONB010000453.1 GCA_022702195.1 Beijerinckiaceae bacterium
AGAGACGTCGAGGCCGGTGCGGCCGAGTTTCTTCGTTTTCATCGCAGCGATCCGATTGAACGCGATGGGACGGATGGGATTTGGAAAGGACGGCTTCAGCCGTTGCGGCCCTCGCGGCGCATCATGAAGGCGAGCTTCTCGAACAGGCTCACATCCTGCTCGTTCTTCAGCAGGGCGCCGTGCAGGGGCGGGATCAGCTTGCGGGCGTCGCGCTCGCGCAGGGTCTCGGGGGCCACGTCCTCCGAGACGAGGAGCTTGAGCCAGTCGAGCAGCTCGGAGGTCGAGGGCTTCTTCTTCAGCCCCGGAACTTCGCGGGTCTCCAGGAAGACCCGCAACGCCTCCTCCACCAGGCGCTGCTTGATGCCGGGGTAATGCACCGCGACGATGGCTTTGAGCGTCTCGGCATCCGGGAATGTGATGTAATGGAAGAAGCAGCGGCGCAGGAACGCGTCCGGCAGCTCCTTCTCGTTGTTCGAGGTGATGATGACGATCGGCCGGCGCTCGGCCCGGACCGTCTCGCCGGTCTCGTAGACGTGGAACTCCATCCGGTCGAGTTCGGTGAGCAGGTCGTTGGGAAACTCGATATCGGCCTTGTCGATCGCATCGATGAGCAGGACCGGACGCTCGGGGGCGGTGAAGGCCTCCCACAGCTTGCCGCGCCGGATGTAGTTGCCGATGTCGGAGACGCGCGGGTCGCCGAGCTGACTGTCGCGCAGGCGCGAGACCGCGTCGTACTCGTAGAGGCCCTGTTGCGCCTTGGTGGTGGACTTGACGTTCCAGGTGAGGAGCGGTGCGCCGAGGCCCTTGGCGATCTCCTCGGCCAGCACCGTCTTGCCGGTGCCGGGCTCGCCCTTCACCAGCAGCGGCCGTTGGAGCACGATCGCCGCGTTGACGGCCGTGGTGAGGTCGGAGGTCGCGACGTAGTCGGCGGTTCCGGTGAAGCGCATGGGGCGTCGATCCCTGGAGGAGCTTGAGCTTGGGGCGAGCAAGCGCGGTGCAAAGCGCGCGGGTTGGCCACCACGCATCACGATCGGCTCGCGACACGCGACGGCCTTAGCACTCTCCCATGCCGGACCGGAGAGAGAAAACGACTAAATCCCCTTCCCCTCATGCCAGACGCAGTTCGAGGCCAGGATGGCGAGATTGACATCCGATTTCTGCGGCTGCGGCAGGGTCTTGCCGTCCATGGCGAGATCGATCTTCATCTCCACCTGCCCCTTGGCCTCGTTGGTCCGACGGGAGAAGTAGCAATATTGCTGGAACGGCTGGTCCTCGTTGGCCCGGAAATTCCAGCCGGTGACGATCTGCCCGTCCATGTAGGGCACCTGCTTGAACACCGTGAAGGTGGTGTTCACGGTGGCCTTCGAGGCGGGCGCCGCATCCTTGCCGAGCTGCGCCTGGGTCGGTGCCGGAGTGCCGGCGGATTTCGGCGGTGCGCCTTCCAGCTTCAGCACGTTGTCGGTGAGCGTGACCTCGCCCTTGGTCTTCAGCGTCACGTCCGACAGGGCCGCCTGCATCGCCGCGGCGATCTTCTCGGCGGCGGTGTCGAACTGGTTCATGTAAGCGTAGCCGTAGGAGGCCGCGCCGAGGCCGATCCCGGCCAGGGCGGCGAAGACCCCGAGGCCCAGCGCCCGGAACAGGAAGGCGCGGGCCGCGGTGATCTTCGTCTCGGCCCGCAGGCGCCCGTTGACGTTCTGGGCGAGGATGACGTTTTCCGGCGATCCGGAGGCGTGGATGCTCATGCGCCTGCTCCCGCCGCGCTCGCCGGCAGGGCCGGTTGCGGCCCCGGTGGCCTCCGGTCGATCGGGATCACCTCCCCGGAGGCGGTATGGGCCTCGCGGGGCGGCCGCTGCGCCGTGAGGCCGATCTCCTGGCGCAGGGATTCGGTGATCGAATCGAGCATGTACGGGGTCGCCGCCGGGTCGACCACCGCGCCGAGATCGTCCTCGTCCATGAAGGTCCGGCGCACCGAGACGGCGCAGAGCGCCAGGATCGTCGAGGCGAAGGCGGCGCAGAGCGCCGGCACGAAGACGAAGATGCGCAGGAAGGCGTGGACCTGGGCCTCGCTCACGTCGATCGGGTCGACGCCGTAGACCATCGCGGTGAAGGAGTGCAGCTGCGAGCGGTTGACCGAATTGCGATAGGCCTGCTCGGCATCCGCGACCTTGCGGTCGGCGGCCCCCCGGTCGAGGTCGCCGCGCGCCTTGCGGGCCTCCTCGAGGGCCTTGGTCACCGCCGCGCGGTCGCCGGTGGCCTTGCCGACCGCGGCGTTGAGCGTCGCGGTGCGGGGATCGGTGACGCATTTCAGGTTGGAGTAGCGCTGGCCGCGGCTGTTGGTGCCCGAGACCCGCTCGCAGCGCTGGGCCGGCAGGGCGGAGAGCTGCTGCGCGTTCTCGGCGGCGCGCTTCTCGATCTGGTCGAGCTCGGCGGTGTATTGGGCCACCCGGCTGTCGGCGGCGGCGATGCGCCCGTCGATGGTGGCGCGGTCGGCCTGGGCGTCCTTCAGCGCGGTTTTGGCCTTGGCCGCATCCATCAGGCGGGGATGGAACATCATCTCGCCGAGCTGGGACACCGACTTGGTGGTCACGCCCGCCGCGAAGATGATGCCGACCACCGCCAGCATCCGGATGAGATACGAGCGTTGGGTTCGGGCGAGGATGCCGAGCGGCACCCGGCACAGCTCCACCGCCGCGTAGACCAGCGGCGCCAGAAGCATAAAGTAGAACGCCTTGGAATCGCCGTCGCTGTAGACGCCGGCGAACAGCCAGGCGCCCCAGAGCGAGGCGCCGATGACCATGAACTCGACGAGGTACGCGATCGCCACGTAGCCCCACTTGATACGGTAGCCCTTCTCCACGTGGCGCTCATGCGCCCAACGGTCGGATTCCCGGCGCCACTCGCGGCGTTCGCGCTGGACATCCCGGCTGGGCGGCGTCTTTCGCATGGGGCACTCGTGTCTCGAAACGCGACAGGCGCCGCGCTTAACATTCCGTGAAGGGGAGAGTTATGCGGCCATTGTGCCGTTTTTGCGCCGCGTCACACCATCCGGCCAATCCTGCGGTAGAGTCGCGGTCCCCGTCCCTCCGCAGAGCGGGTGTGGGGTCAAGCAATCCCGTGCCGTCCTGGCGGTTCGGCAGTTGCTTGTCCAGGCTTCGCGGTCGCATATCGCGACATCGCGCCACGCCCCGACCGGCCCCGTATCGAGAGATCTAGAGAATCGATGAACGACGTTCACGCCGGGTCCTACAAGGAAGCGATCATCTTTCTCGTGACGGCGGGGGTGGTGGTGCCGCTGTTCCATCGCCTGCGGATCAGCCCGGTGCTCGGATTCATCGGGGCGGGCGCCCTGCTCGGGCCGTTCGGGCTCGGGCGGCTGGCGGCCGGCCACGACTGGCTGGCGATCGTCACCATCGGCAACCGTTCCGAGATCGCGCATCTGGCCGAGTTCGGCGTGATCTTCCTGATGTTCATGATCGGCGTCGAACTGTCCTGGGAGCGCCTGCGCATCCTGCGCCGGCTCGTCTTCGGCCTCGGCTCGCTCCAGGTGGTTCTCTCCTCGGCGGTGATCGGCGCGATCCTGCTGGCGCTGTCGGTGCCCATCGCCGCGGCGATCCTGGTCGGCCTCGCCCTCGCTCTGTCGTCCACCGCCATCGTCCTGCCGGTGCTGGCCGATCAGAAGCGGCTGAACACGCCCACCGGCCGCGCCAGCTTCGCGGTCCTGCTGTTCCAGGATCTCGCGGTGGCCCCGGTGCTGTTCGCCATCGCGGTTCTGGGGCGCAGCGACGGCGCCAATGTCGGGGGGGCGCTGGCCATCGCGCTGGGTCAGGCGGCGGTGGCGATCGTCGTCATCGTGGTGGTGGGGCGGCTGGCGCTCCGGCCGCTGTTCCAGCTGGTGGCCCGCACGCGCTCGCCGGAATTGTTCATGGCGGCCTGCCTCCTCGTGATCATCGGCACGGCGCTCACCGCCGCCGCCGCCGGGCTGTCGATGACGCTGGGTGCCTTCGTCGCCGGCCTTCTCCTGGCCGAGACCGAGTATCGCCGGGCCATCGAGGCGACCATCGATCCGTTCAAGGGCCTGCTCCTCGGGGTGTTCTTCGTCTCGGTGGGCATGAATCTCGATCCGGCGCAGCTCATGTCGACGCCCGGCACGATCCTCGGCCTCTCGCTGGGGCTGATCCTCATCAAGGGCGCGGTGATCGTCGCGGCGGCGCGCCTCCTCAAGCTGCCGCGGGCCGTGGGCTACGAGGCCGCCCTCCTGCTCGGTCCGGGGGGCGAATTCGCCTTCGTTCTCATCGGCGGGGCGCTCGCCGGCAATCTCGTCCCGGAGGACGTCGGTCAGGCCGCCCTCATCGTCACCACCGTGACGATGATCGCCATCCCGGGTCTCGCCACCCTCGCCCGGCGCCTCGGCAAGCGGCTCTCCCGCGCCAATCTCGGCCGCGCGCGGGCCGAACCGGTCCCGGACCAGCAGCAGAACCGGGTGATCATCGCCGGCTACGGCCGGGTGGGACGCCTCGTGGGCGAGATGCTGGCGCGGCACAAGATCCCCTATCTCGCCCTCGATGCCGACGCGGCCCGGGTCTCGGAACACCGCAAGCTCGGCCATCCGGTCTATTTCGGCGATTCGGCCAACCCCGACCTGCTGCGACGCTGCGACATCGCCAATGCGCGCGCCCTCGTCGTCACCCTCGACACGCCGCGGGCGGTGGAGGCGGTGGTGGAGGCGGCCCGCGCCGAGCGGGCCGACATCACCATCGTGGCGCGGGCCCGCGACGCGCGGCACGCCACGGCGCTCTACGAGATGGGCGTGGACGACGCGGTGCCCGAGACGATCGAGGCCTCGCTGCAACTCTCCGAGGCCGTGCTGGTGGATGTCGGCGTGCCGATGGGATTGGTCATCGCCTCGATCCACGAGCGGCGCGACGAGTATCGGGCGATGCTCAAGAAGAAGGAAACGGAGGTTCGGCCCGCTTTCCGGGCCCGCCGGACGGTCGGCAAGGGCGTGGAGACCCGCGAGGCCGTCGCTCCGAGGGAGGATGGCGTTGCGGCCGCGAAAGCCAAGAGTGCGTGAGCGAAGAGTGCGTGAGCCAAGAGTGCGTGAGATTCCGGATGCCCGGCTCCCCGAATGGCCGGATTCTCAGAGCAGACGGCCCTGGCGCGGCTCGGCGGCGCGCTTCGGAGAGGACATCTTGCCGGTCTTGTGGGCGGACGGCTTGGAGTTGGGAAGTTTGGGCGCCGGAAGCTTGGGGTCTGCGAATGGGGAGCCCGCCAGCACTTGGCCGAGTCCGTGATTGGCGGGGGACGATGACTTCTGAAGCTTGGGGCGCAATGATTTCGATGTCTTCGCCGCCGGCCCGTCCGTGCCGTCTTCGGGGGGCAATGCTTGGTAAGTGGCCTCCGTGCCGGGTGAGTAACGGCAGCGATAGATGATCTCGTCGGGCGGCCCGAGGCCGGTATCCAGCGGGATCGCCACCGTGTCCTCGGAGAAGCGCCACTTGCGCGTCCCCTTGTCCCAGTAGAGCCATACCGTGGTCGGATGGCCCCGGACGGCGAAGATCGCGGCCTTCTTCGACAGGGCCTGGACCGTACGCGGCTCGTACATGCCCTTTTCGCGGTAGGCGGCCTGGAAGGCCACGGGTTGCCGATCGACGAACGTGTTCTTCACGATCTCGATCGTCGCCCCCGGCTTGCCGAGAAACCGCTTGAAATCACGCAACGAGCGCAAGACGAGCGCCATGAAGGTCACCCCTACTCAGACCGAAGCACGTCTGTCCTGACTTCCTGCCCTGACTTCTCTGCAACTGTGCAGACCAGCTGTTCGATTCCGATGACAATGACCGAGGGGGGCAGTGCAGCAAAAGGGCACCTATCAACAGGAATCCCGACTTATGCCCAGCTTCCTGGCGGCGGTGATGGCTTCGGCCCGAAGCCACGGCCTTCGAAAGCACGCATGGCCGGGCGCGGTTCCGGTCTCTGTCGCGGGCCGCCTTGACCCGCGCCCCACCTTGCGGCGTTGTCGATTCATGCTGCTCCAGTTCTTCACGGCCCTGCGCGAAGCCGGCATTCCCGTCACCCTGCGGGAGTTCCTGACGCTCCTCGAAGCCCTCGACCGCGACCTCGCGCGGAAGCGGGTGGAGGAATTCTACCTCTTGGCCCGCACCGCCCTGGTGAAGGACGAGCGCCATCTCGACCGGTTCGACCGGGTGTTCGGCACCGTCTTCAAGGGCTTCGAGACCCTGGGCGAGGCGACCGACCCGACGCCGATTCCCGAGGAATGGCTGCGCAAGCTCGCGGAGAAGTACCTGACCGAGGCCGAGAAAGCGGAGATCGCCGCACTCGGCTGGGACAAGCTGTTCGAGACGCTCAAACAGCGTCTTGCCGAGCAGACGGAGCGCCACCAGGGCGGGTCGAAATGGATCGGCACCGGCGGGACCTCGCCGTTTGGCGCCTACGGTTACAACCCGGAGGGCATCCGCATCGGCCAGGACGGCAACCGAAACTTCCGCGCGGTGAAGGTCTGGGACCGGCGCACCTTCAAGGATCTCGACGACACGGTGGCGCTCGGCACCCGCAACATGCGGGTGGCCCTGCGGCGGCTGCGGCGCTTCGCCCGCTCGGGGGCCGCCGAGGAACTCGACCTCGACGGCACCATCCGGGAGACGGCGGCCCGGGGCTATCTGGACGTCAAGCTGCGCCCCGAGCAGCGCAACGCCGTGAAGGTGCTCCTCTTCCTCGATGTCGGCGGCTCGATGGACTGGCACATCGCGCTCGCCGAGGAGCTGTTCTCCGCCGCTCGGTCGGAGTTCAAGCATTGCGAGCATTTCTACTTTCACAATTGCCCGTACGAGCGCGTCTGGCGCGACAATCGCCGCCGCCACGAAGAGGCGCTGCCGCTGCTGGACGTGATCCGGACCTATCCGTCGGATTACCGGGTGATCTTCGTCGGCGATGCGTCCATGAGCCCCTATGAGATCGCCATGGCGGGCGGTTCGGTGGAGCATTGGAACGAGGAGCCCGGGCAGGTCTGGCTCGGACGGGTGCTCGACCATTTCCCCAAGGCGGCCTGGCTCAACCCGGTGCCGGCCCAGCACTGGGACTACACGCCATCCATCGGCATGATCCGGCAGGTCTTGGGCGGACGGATGTTCCCGCTCAATCCCGAGGGCATCGACGGGGCGATGCGGGCTCTGATGCGGTGACGGGGGACCCGCGTGTTCCTTCGGGAGGCTTCGCCGTCCTGGTTCCGGAACTGGATGTGTTCGACCTCGCCGCCAGCCTGCGCTTCTGGTGCGAGACACTCGGTTTCGCCATCGCCTATGCGCGCCCCGAATCCGGCTTCGCGTACCTGGAGCACGACGGGGCGCAGGTGATGCTGAACACGGCCAACGGGACTTGGGATACGGCTCCCCTGGAGCGGCCCCTGGGGCGCGGGATCAATCTCCAGGTCACCGTCGCCACCGTCGCGCCGATCCTGGCGCGGCTCTCCGCCGCCGGCTGGCCGCTGTTCCGGCCCCTCCAGGAGGCCTGGTACCGGGTGGGCACGCGCGAGGTCGGCGTCCGCCAGTTCCTGGTTCAGGACCCGGACGGCTACCTGCTCCGCTTCGCCGAGAATCTGGGAATGCGCGATCTCAGCCCTGGCGGGCCGGCGTCGTCACCGTGAGACCGTCGAGTTCGGCGGTGATGCGGATCTGGCAGCACAGGCGCGAGGTCGGGCGGACATCCGAGGCGAAGTCGAGCATGTCCTGCTCCATGTCCTGGGCCGGCCCCACGATTGCGGCCCATTCCCCGTCCACGTAGACGTGACAGGTGGCGCAGGCGCAGGCGCCCCCGAACTCGGCATCGATCCCCGGAACGTTGTTGCGGATCGCCGCTTCCATCACGGTCGATCCTACGTCGCCCTCCACGGTCCTGGCCGTTCCGGCGTGGTCGACGTAGGTGATCTTGGGCATCGGTGGCTCCGGGCTCGTACAACGCGAATTGGGCCGGTTGTGCGGCGCGCGTCTGCCTTGAAGGGGCAGGCGTCGGAATGCAAGCGCACACGCCCGCCCGGCGAACATTCCTGCGCCTACGTCGCAGGATTGAACCCGTTCCATCCCCGCCCCCGCGACCCGACGTCCGGACGCGGCCTCCGCTCTCAACCGAGCCCGATTTCTGCCAGCGTCGCGGCCTGCGCGGACCGCAGGTCGGTCAGGGCCGGGCCGATCTCCTCGCCCCGCCGCAGGGCCTCCTCGATCGCCCCGCACAGACCGGCGACCCGGACGGCGCCGACGCCCAGCGCCGAGCCCTTCAACGTGTGCGCGAGGTCGGCCCGGTCGGCGGGGGGCAATGCGCTGTCACCGATGCCGGGCAGGAGGCGGCGGCACTGCGCCGCGAACAGGCCGAGCAGCTCGCGCGCGAGCTCCGCATCGCCGAAGGTCTGCCGCGCGAGGTGGTGGCGATCGATGAGCATGGGCTGGCGCGGGGACCTGGATCGTCGGGGCCGGCCTCTATCCACAGGGGAGAGTCACGCCCGTTCGCATCCGCTTAAGCCTTGAGGCATCATCAGGAAAGACGACGGTGTCGGATCAGGCCCCGGCTTGGTAACCACTCCGTTAAGGTTTTTTGGGCGTTGCGGCCGGCTCGGGTATCCCGACCCTGCCCGCAAGTCTAAACTTCCTTGGTAAATTGGTAAAAGTAGCCTTCGACGCCGGGTTGCGGCCGGCGACGGGGCGACGCGTAACGAGGCGTTGGATGGCCACGGAAAAGAAGCTCAAGGATCCGGCCGAGGCCGCCCTCTCCGCCATCGAACAGGCCCTCAACCTGGATATGTTCCCGGGCAGCGAGGCCGAGACCCGCATCGAGCCGCGCCTGCCCGATGTCGGCGACGGCGATCCCCTGCGTGACCCGAGCGGCCGGCTGGCTCCGCCCCGCCTCGACCTCGACCAGACCCTCACCTCCGATCTTCCGTCGCCGGACCGCAACCGCCCGCGCCGGGAAGGCGGCCTCCTGCCGCCCGACCGCTCGATGGTGGCCAACGACGATCGCCAGAATATCGGCATTCTCCAGCAGACCCTGCGGGTGCGGCCCTCGCGCACGCCCTATCTCGTGGCGGCCCTGGCCACGGCCCTGTGGGCCGCCCTGCTGGTCGGCCTCGCCTGGAGCCAGTCCGGCGGCGATCTGAAGGGCTACCTCCAGGGACTCACGGCCCTGCAGGCGGCGGTTGCCGCCACCGTGGTGGTGGGTCCGCTCGGCCTCTTCGCCATCATGGCGATGCTGGCGGTGCGCGCGCAGGAGATGCACCTCGTGGCCCGCGCCGTGGGCGAGGTGGCGATCCGGCTCGCGGAACCGGAGGATTTCTCCACCGACGCGGTGCTGACCATGTCCCAGACCGTGCGCCGCGAGGTCGCCGCCGTGGGCGACGGCGTCGAGCGCGCCCTGGCGCGGGCCGGCGAGCTGGAGACCCTGGTGCGCGGCGAGATCGCCACCCTGGAGCGCGCCTATTCCGAGAACGAGATCCGCATCCGCTCCCTCGTCGATGAGCTGGTGGCCCAGCGCGAATCCATCGTCGCCAATGCCGAGCGGGTGCGCGGCGCCATCGCGGGCACGCATCAGAGCCTGACGGCGGAACTCGACGGGGCGGCCGAGCGCATCGTCTCGGCCATGAACGGCGCCGGCGATCGGGTGACCGGCGCCCTCGATTCCCGGGGCGAGGCCATCACCGCCGCCCTCGGCGAGCGGGGCGACGCCATCACGACCGCCCTGGGCGAGGCCGGCGACCGCGTGGTCGAGCTGGTCTCGGTCCGGGGCGACGACCTCGTCCAGCGCCTGGCCGCCACCAGCGACGGCGTGCGCGGCAGCCTCGCCGAGGTCGGCTCCTCCCTCACCCAATCCCTGGAGAGCCGGGCCGAGGAGGTCACCCGTGCCTTCGAGCGCACCGGCGGCATGCTCACGGCCACCCTGGCCGACAATGCCGGCACGGTGGCCCGCACCCTCGCGCGCACCGGCGCCGAGGTGATCGACGCCCTCAACCGCCAGGGCGGCGAGGTCCGTCAGACCTTCGAGGACTCCGCCCGCGGCCTCGAGAACGCCTTCCTGTCCCGCGGCGGCGAGCTGACCGAGCGGTTCTCCACCACCGGCGGCGAGATCACCGCGCGCTTCGCCGAGAC
>JAKONB010000458.1 GCA_022702195.1 Beijerinckiaceae bacterium
CGAGACCTGGGACGCGGCCGCATGATCCTCGGGCGACATGCGGTGTGGGCCGTCCGGGTTTGACCGCCCGTCGCGCCCCCCTGTAGACACCCCGGCCTACGGGGAGACGTCTCATGGCCGCCATCAACGCAACCCTCGCCGCCGAACTCGGCGTCGCCGAGTGGCAGGTGAAGGCCGCCGTCGATCTGCTCGACGGGGGCGCGACGGTGCCCTTCGTGGCCCGCTACCGCAAGGAAGTGACCGGCACCCTCGACGACGCGCAGCTGCGCAATCTGGAGGAACGCCTCGCCTATCTGCGCGACCTCGAGGCGCGCCGGGCCGCGGTGCTGGAGAGCATCGCGGGCCAGGGCAAGCTCGATGCCGCCCTGCGCCAGCGGATTCTCGCCGCCGACACCAAGGCGCGGCTGGAGGATCTCTACCTCCCGTTCAAGGTCAAGCGCCGCACCAAGGCGCAGGTGGCCCGCGAGGCCGGGCTCGGGCCGCTGGCCGAAGCCCTGCTGGCGCGGCCGGACCAGGCCCCCGAGGCCGCGGCCCGATCCCACGTCGATGCCGACAAGGATGTGGCCGATGTCGCCGCCGCGCTGGAGGGCGCCCGCGCCATCCTGATCGAACGCTTCAGCGAGGACCCGGAGCTGGTGGGGGCCTTGCGCGAGAGCGGCTGGCAGCGCAGCCGGATCGTCTCCACGGTGAAGAAGGGCAAGGCGGCCGAGGGCGAGAAATTCGCCGATTATTTCGGTTTCTCGGAGCCGCTCACCAAGCTGCCGTCGCACCGCATCCTCGCCCTGTTCCGGGGCGAGAAGGAGGGGGTGCTCGACCTCGACATCGCCGATGCGGTGGGGGACGAGCCGGCCAAGGGCCAGCCTTCCTCCCAGGAATTGCGGATCGCCCGGACCTTCGGCATCCGCGACCAGGGGCGGCCCGGGGACGGGTTCCTGATGGAGACCGTGCGGCGCGCCTGGCGGACGCGGCTCAAACCCGCCACCGACACGGATCTCCGCGCCCGGCTCTGGAGCGTGGCCGAGACCGGGGCGGTGGGGGTCTTCGCCGGCAACCTACGCGACCTGCTGCTCGCCGCCCCCGCCGGGGCGCGCCCGACGCTGGGCCTCGATCCGGGCTTCCGCACCGGCGTGAAGGTCGCGGTGGTGGATGCCACCGGCAAGGTCGTGGCCACCGACACGATCTACCCGCACGAGCCGCGCCGCGACTGGAACGGCGCCCTGGTCGCCCTGGCCAGGCTCTGCCGCGCCCACGCGGTCGAACTGATCGCCATCGGCAACGGCACCGCCTCGCGCGAGACCGACCGGCTCGCCGCCGAGCTCATCGCCAAGCAGCCCGAACTCAAGCTGACCAAGGTGATGGTCTCGGAGGCCGGCGCCTCGGTCTATTCGGCCTCGGCCTATGCCAGCGCCGAACTCCCCGACCTCGACGTGTCGATCCGCGGCGCGGTCTCGATCGCCCGCCGGCTTCAGGACCCCCTGGCCGAACTGGTGAAGATCGAGCCCAAGGCCATCGGCGTCGGCCAGTACCAGCACGATCTCGCCGAGGGGAAGCTGTCGCGCTCCCTCGACGCGGTGGTGGAGGATTGCGTGAACGGCGTCGGCGTCGACGTGAACACCGCCTCGGCGCCGCTGCTCGCGCGGGTCTCGGGGCTCACCGAGCGGGTCGCCTCCAACATCGTGGTCCACCGCGATGCCAACGGCCCGTTCCGCAGCCGGGCGAGCCTGAAGAAGGTGGCGGGGCTCGGGCCGAAGGCCTACGAGCTCGCCGCCGGCTTCCTGCGCATCCGCGACGGGGCCGATCCGCTCGACGCCTCGGGGGTGCATCCGGAGGCCTATCCGGTGGTGCGCCGCATCCTCGCCGCCACCGGCCAGCCGATCCAGGCGCTCATCGGCAATGCGAGCACCCTGCGGGGCCTGGACCCAAAGGCCTTCACGGACGCGACCTTCGGCCTGCCCACCGTCACCGACATCCTGGCGGAACTGGAGAAGCCCGGCCGCGACCCGCGCCCGGCCTTCCGGACCGCGACCTTCCAGGAGGGGGTGGAGAAGATCACCGACCTGACGCCCGGCATGCGCCTCGAAGGCGTGGTCACCAACGTCGCCGCCTTCGGGGCCTTCGTGGATATCGGCGTGCACCAGGATGGCTTGGTGCACATCTCGATGCTGGCCGACCGGTTCGTGAAGGACCCGCGCGAGGTGGTGAAGCCCGGCGACGTGGTCCATGTCCGCGTGGTCGAGGTCGATGCCGGCCGCAAGCGCATCGCCCTCTCCATGCGCTCGGACCATGCGGAGGCCCCGCGCCCGGGGCGGCGCGAGGAGCGCCCGGCCCCGTCGCGGATGCAGGCGGCGCCCCCACCCAAGGCCGGCGCCGATCAGGGGGGAGCGATGGCCGAGGCCCTGCGCCGGGCGGCGCTCGCCAAGGACGGCCGGCGCTGAGCCCTCACTCCTGCCCGGCGACCTCCTGGTCGTCGCGGGCGCGGTGGAGCAGGAAGATCGAGACCACCATGGTGAGGATCAGCCCGGCCAGCACGCCGAGCTCGATCATCGAGGCGCGAAACAGCATCTCGCGCTCGGGCGTCAGCGCCCCGTGCATCACCTCGGAGGATTGCAGGGTGATCACCAGCACCCGCCGGATCGAGGCGATGAGCCCGACGATCAGGAACGGCTCGCAGGTCAGCTTGCCCGACCGCATCGAGACCCGCACCGTGTGGAGGATCTCCACCAGCATGAGCAGGAACAGCAGCCGGTCGACGATCTCCAGGAGCTTGGCCGAGCCGCCGAGCTCCCGGATCGCCCCGACCAGCAGGCCCGTGGCGTCGATGAGCGCCAGGATCGCCGTGGTGGCCAGCAGGAGCCCGAGGGCGGCGTAGACCGCGTGCTCGGTGTGCAGGAAGACGAAGGCCGACATCCGGGTCAGGCGACCCTCGTGTTCCGGATCCGTGGCCATGGCGGTGCCTCCCCCGAGGGCGTGCTGGAGCATCGTCTTCTTTCGAAAGACGCAGGCCGCCTTTCGGGACGATGCTGTCGGTTCTCGGTCCAGCATCGCCATTTTCCGAGAGCCGGCAACCGCCTTTCGGGACGATGGTCTAGTGGAAGAACGGCAGGGCGTGCGGCGCGTAGAGCCCGAAGCCCAGCATCACGAGGCCGCCGAGCCCGACGAGGCCCCCGCCGATCACCAGGGCGGCGATGCCGGTGATCACCTCGGCGGAGGCGAGCACGATCCCGATCTGGAAGGCGGCGGAGCCGAACTCGTAATGATGGTAGCGGTGCAGGGCCAGATCCCGCACCTCCTGGGCGTGGCGGGCCTTCTCGCCGAGTTCCTTGCGGCCGTCGCCGCTCGCCGGGTCGCTCTCCCAGCGCGCCAGGGTCTTGGCCCATTCGGCCCGCTTGGCCTTGATCGCCTCGGCGCTGGCGGTGTCCGGCGGCAGCAGCGCCAGGGTCTCGTCGGCGGTCTTCAGGATCGTGCCGCGAATGGTCCGGGCCTGATAATAGGCCCAGAGATTCGAGGATTCGACGTTGGACCCGAGCGCGTCCGTCTGCGCGCCCTTGGCCAGGGTCTCGGCCAGCGCCAGGAACAGCGCCAGCACCGAGATCAGCAGGGCCACGCGCTTGTTCGAACTTCCCCCGGACCCATGACCACCCGACATTCCGACTCCCCCTGATTCGATGGCGGGAGTCACACCCGATCGCGGCCGGGGATGCAACCGGTCATCCGAATTCCGGTCGATTCCGGTGGGAGGGCGGCGTTCGGCCCCGCAGGAGGACCGTGCCGGCCCGTCGATACGGCCGGCGATCCCATCGGGGGCCGTAGCGGACGGATGCGGCGGGCCCTGACCGATCGCGTCAACCCGCGCGGGGCCTCGGCCGCCCCCCTTCGGCCCGCAGGGCGCAAACCTGGGACAACGAGAAAAAGGCCTAGTCTGTCGCTAGATTGATATTGACAGAGGATGCCAAATGAAACTTCTGATATTATCAATCGTGGTCGTCCCACGGTGAAGGTGGGTTTCGGTATGGCGTGGATATCCTTTCGAAAATTTGCGCTGAATGAATCCAGGACCCCGCCCGAGCGTTCAGGGCCGACCTATCCTGGATCGCACAAGAAGCCGGCTCTGAAGCCTCTGATCGACGATGCGTCGGAGGTGGAGGATCTGTCGCCCTTCGACGAAACGACGAATTTTTCCCTGGATTCGATCGGTCAGCACAACGAGAGCGTGCGTTTCCGCGTGGCGGAAATGTCTGAGCGACTGGAAGATCTCAAATCACTGCACAGTGATTTCTCGGCGATGCTCGAGCCCATCATCGCCATCACGGATGAGCTTCCCAAAGCGAAGATCAGAATTTCGGAGGTCGAGACCCTGCTCTCCCTGGAGCAGGGCAACACGGCGACGATGCGGCGGGAGCTTTCGGAACTCTCGAACCGGCTCTCATCGGCAACCAACGACGCCGCCGCCGCGGCGATCCAGCTGCATCACCTGGAGACCAGCCTCCATGAGCGGGACGCCGCCAGCGAGGATCTGCGGCTCAGCCTGCGCGACAAGGCGCTCCAGGTCGAGAATCTGGAGCGCCAGCTCTTCGTCGAGACCGAGCGGATGCGGGCGCTGGAGGGCGAGAACAAGGCGCTGCGCACCGAAGCCAAATCGCTCGATCAGGCGATGACGCGGGCCGAGAGCGAGATTCAGGACCTCCGGGAAGCCCGCAACCTGGTGGACCAGGACAATCAGCGTCTTCAGATCCTCACCGAGGAGCAGGCGACGCGGCTCTCCGACATCTCCGTCCGCGCTCAGGATTTCGAGCAGCAGGCCGAGGCCGCCCGGAGCGCCCTGCGATCGGTCGAGCAGCAGCTGGCGAACCAGATCGCCGCGAGCCAGAAATCCGAGGCGCAGGCCGAGTCGGAGCTGACGGCCTTGCGCTCCGAGCGTGTCAGCCTGACCATGCGGTTGGAAGCCGTCACGAGCCGCCTGACCACGACGGAACAGATGCTGGCGCAGCTCCGCAATCAGCTGCGCGAGCGGGATGAGGCCGGCCGCGCCTCCGAGCGGAGCCTGAAGGAATCCAACATCGAGCGGGTCACCCTGGAACGGCGCCTCGAGAGCGTTCAGGCCGATCTCGCCCGGCAGACCGAGCGGTTCCAGGAGATGCAGCGGCTGCGATCGGAGTTCGAGCATCGCTGCGAGATGCTCAGCAAGGCGATGGCCGCCAAGGATGCGGCGCTTGATCAGGCAACGGGCCGGGTCGCCAACCTGTCGGATCGGATCGATCATCTCGTCCGCCGGCAGGAGGTCGAGCGGGCGGATTTCGAGACGGTGAATCACCGGCTCATCGAGGAGCTCCAGCACGAACGGTCCGAGCGCAAGCTCGCCCAGGGCGCTCTGGATATCGCCCGCGAGAGCCGGATCTCCCTTCAGAAGCAGTACGAGGCCCTGAAACGCGCGGCCCGCGGCTTGGCCGGCGAGGAAGCGGGGATGCGCGCCGAAGCGTCCACCGAGGCGAGCAACATCCGGCCGTTCGTCGTCGCGTCGGATCGATAGGATGTCATCCACCGACCCTGATGCCCGGTTCGGCGCGCGAGAACGCGACGCACGGGCGAGGAACGGGGCGCCGTCCATGATCCGACGATCACGGACGGCGCTCTCAGCGAGACGAACCCCGGTCATGCCGACGGGGATCACCGAACCGTGAGCCTCTCTTCCTGCGAGGAACTAGGAACCATGAACGAGACTGCGTTGCGCGACCGTGAGACGCCTTCGACGGGAATCTGGCTGATGCGGGGCCTGCCGGTGCGAAACGAGGGGACGGCGCGGGGGGACTTGCCGGTGCGCGGCGAATTGCTGATGCGCGGCGAACCCCCGACCTTGTCCGATGCCGGCGCGTCCTCGGCGTCGGCGGCCGAGGAGCACGCTCCGGCGACGCGGCGCGACTGGTCCTCGGCCCTGGATCTCATCCATGAGGCCACCGCCGCGATTCGCATCAGCGAGGAGCGCGCCCTCGAACTCGAGCAGGAGCTCGCCCGGACCGTGGCGCAGGCTGTGGAACGGTCGCAGCAGCTCGAAGCGCAGATCGCCGCGGCCCAGGATCGCGCTCAGGCGGCGGAGAAGCGCGCCAGCGACGCCGAGGCCTGGCTGGCGCGTCTGCACGATGCGGTGGTGACGGGGTTCACGCGCAAGGAGGCCGCCCAGGGAACCCGGCAACCGAAACAGCCCTCGGCGGCCTAAGACCTGCCCATGACCGAGTCCACCGGCCTGTCCACGATCGCCGATCGCCAGCCGCCCTTGGACCTCGTCCTCTACGAGGGGAATCGCACCGTCATGACCGGCTCCGACGGGGCCGCGACCCTTCGTCTGGTCGAGGAGGTGATGGATACGATGGAAGGCCTGCGACGGCGGGTGGAAACCCTGTCGATGCAGAGCTTCGAGCTGATCCAGCTCACCCGGGTCGAGCGCGCGCAGATGCAGGAGGAACTGAACCGTGCCCGGCAGGAGGCGGCCGAGTGGCGCCACCAGGCCAAGGAAGCCGACCTCCGGTTCCGCGAGGCGGCGCTGCAGGCCCGCGAAGCCGGGCTGGCGGCGGCCGAAGCCCGTCGGCGGGCGGAAACCGCGGAGGCGGAGGCCGCCGGCCTTCAACTCTATCTGAGGAAGATCGGTCTCTACCTGCGAACACGCCTGAGTGACCTGGGGCGCTGACACCGCGACCCGGCCCCTCACTCCCGGGGCGATCCCCGGAAGCGATCCGCGTCGATCCCGGCGTCAGTTCGGGAAGACGTGTCCCCCGATGATCCGCAGGCCGACCGCGCGCCCGGCGGCGAGCCGGGCGGTGTCGGCGGCCTCGACCACCACGGTCTTGCCCTCCGGCCGGTCGATCTCGATGCGCTGACGGCCCTGCGTCCGGTAGGAGGAGCGCACGGTGCCATGGAGATGGGCCTGGTCCGCCTCCGCGAATTGCAGCTGCCAGGGCCTGGCATAGAGCTTGACCGGGCCGACGAGGCCGTCCGGCGCCGTCACCGGGGTGAGCCGCCCGTCGACCCGCACCTGCCCGCCCTGCGCGATCGCCTCCACCTCGATGGTGTCGCCGAGGAACTTCAGGACGTTGGCCGAGACCGGCGCCTCCTGCACCTCGTCCGGCGTGCCCACCTGTTCCAGGCGGCCCTTGTCGAGCACCGCGACCCGGTCGGAGAGTTCGAGGGCCTCGTCCTGGTCGTGGGTCACGAAGATCGTGGTCTGGCCGGTGCGGTCGTGGATCTCGCGCAGCCAGCGGCGCAGATCCTTGCGCACCTGGGCGTCGAGGGCCCCGAAAGGCTCGTCGAGCAGCAGGACGCGCGGCTCCACCGCGAGCGCGCGGGCGAGCGCGATGCGCTGGCGCTGACCGCCGGAGAGCTGGCTCGGGTAGCGGTCGGCGAAGCCCGAGAGCTTGATCAGGTCGAGGAGATCCCCGACGCGGGTCTTGATCTCGGCCTTGGCCGGGCGGTCGGACCGTTTCCGGGCGTTGAGCCCATAGGCGATGTT
>JAKONB010000494.1 GCA_022702195.1 Beijerinckiaceae bacterium
ACACGCGGGTGCCGGGCTCGGCGCGGTCGGCCGGCAGGTAGCCCATGGCCACCGGGGCCTGAAGGCTCGGCCCGAAGCCGCCGGAGGTGACCCGGCCGATGGCCGGACCGATCTCGTCGGCGAACAGGGGCGCACCGCCGCGGATGGGGGCGGCGCCCTGCGCCCGCAGGCCGACGCGCCGGCGCGTCGGGCCGGTGGCGATGGCGTCGAGGATGCGATCGGCCCCGGGGAACCCCCCTTCCCGCGCGCCGCCCCGGCGGCGGACCGGCTGGATCGCCCAGGTCAGCCCGGCCTCCACCGGATCGGTGCTCGGGTCGATCTCGGCGCCGTGCAGGCACAGACCCGATTCGAGGCGCAGGGAATCGCGGGCTCCGAGCCCGATGGGCAGGACCCGGTCATCCGCCAGCAGCCGGTCGGCCAGTGCCTCGGCCCGTTCCTCCGGCACCGAGATCTCGAAACCGTCCTCGCCGGTATACCCTGAGCGGGTGACGATGGCCGGCATGCCCGGCAGGTCCACCCGCCGCACGTCCATGAAGCGCAGGTCGACGATCTCGGGGGCGAGGCGCGCGAGCGCCCCCTCCGCCCCCGGACCCTGGAGCGCCAGCAGGGCGCGCGGCAGCAGCGTGACGGTGCAGAGATCGGCGAGATGCGCGCGCAGATGGGCGGCGTCGGCGTGCTTGTTGGCGGCGTTGACCACGAGGAGGAGATGATCGCCGCAATGGGCGACCATCAGGTCGTCCAGGATGCCGCCGCCCGCGTTCAGCAGCAGCCCGTAGCGTTGGCGCCACGGCTTCAACCCCAGCACGTCGATGGGCAGCAGCGTCTCCAGCGCCAGCGCCAGGGCGGCGAGATCGCCCGAATGGGGGGTGAGCCGGATCTGGCCCATATGCGACACGTCGAACAGCCCGGCCTGGGCGCGGGTGTGCAGGTGCTCCTTCAGCAGACCGGCCGGATACTGCACCGGCATGGCATAGCCGGCGAACGGCACCATCCGGGCGCCGAGTCGCTGGTGGAGGGCGTGAAGCGGGGTCGGGAGGGCGTCAAACGGCATCGGAATTCCCACGACGGTACGGCCCCGGACCCTCGGTCGAGTGGTCCGGTTGCCCCCATCTGTCGCGGTTACCTGAGAGCTTCTCCCATCGGCGCGGGGCCTGACGGGATTTCTCCTTCGGTGGACGCCATCAGGCGCCTCTCTCCAGATTGTCGAAACGATACGGTGATTGTGCCTGAGAGTTTCCGGGGGTGGTTGCTCCGTCGGCGCCATGATCGACCGAGGGTCGAGCTGGGCTCTCCCGCATCGCCATTCTTGACGTGGGCAAGCTCTCACGTTCCCAGGTCTCCCGCAAGCCGGGGATGAGACAACATGACTCCGATGAAACGGCGCGGCATCGGCGGTGCCCGGCGGAACAAGCCGGGACCGTCGCGGATTCTCGCCCCATGGCCATCGCATCCGGACATGATCTCGCCGGCCCCGCGCCCCGCAGGCGCCGCGCCACGGAGCCGACCGACGATCCGGGCCTGCGCGACAAGGCGCTGGAGATCCATGCCCGGCTCTGTCCGGTCTATGGCTGTCCGATCCCCTACTTCCACAGCCTCGACCCGTTGAGCGAACTCGTCTCCTCGCTCCTGTCGCACCGGACGCGCAACGCCGATTCGGGGCGGGCCTTCAAGGCCTTGCGGGCGCGCTTTCCCGATTGGGCCGCGATGCTGGAGGCGCCCGTCGCCGAGATCGAGGCGACCATCGCCGGGGTGACCTGGCCCGAATTGAAGGCGCCGCGCATCCAGGCGATCCTGCGCGCGGTGGCCGAGCGCCACGGCACCCTCACCCTCGATTTCCTGAGGGAGTGGGAGGTGGAGGCGGCGCGCGCCTGGCTGGAGGCGATTCCGGGCGTCGGCCCGAAGACCAGCGCGGCGGTGCTCTCGTTCAGCGTGCTGCGGATGCCGGCCCTGCCGGTGGACAGCCACCATCACCGGGTCGCCGAGCGTACCGGCCTGATCGGCCCGAAGGTGGATGTCGGCCCGTCGCATCCGATCCTGCGGGCGCAGCTTCCCGGCGATTGGAGCGCGCAGGCCCTCTACGACAACCACGAGATCCTGATGCTGCACGGGCAGGCCATCTGCCACCATCGCAACCCCGCCTGCGGCCGCTGCGTCCTGCTCGACCTCTGTCCCACGGGACTGGGGCGAATGGGGCCGGGTCAGATCCGGGAGACTTGACCTGGCGGAGTCTTGACCGGCCCGGAGGCGGCGTCCAGAAACCGCCCTCCGACGGTGCGAATCGTGCCGTCGTCCTTCAGGACAAGCCGCACGGGGACCACGCGCGATGACCGCGTTCAACGAACTGGTGTTCTCGGGCGTGCAGCCGACCGGGAACTTGCATCTCGGCAATTATCTCGGGGCCATCAAGCGCTTCGTCGAGATGCAGGCGCGCGACGCGCAATGCCTCTATTGCGTGGTCGACATGCACGCGATCACCCTGTGGCAGGACCCGGCCGCGCTGAAAGGCCAGATCCGCGAGGTCACCGCCGCGTTCCTGGCCGCCGGGATCGATCCAACGAAGAGCATCGTGTTCAACCAGAGCCAAGTGCCCCAGCACGCCGAACTCGCCTGGATCTTCAATTGCGTGGCGCGGCTCGGCTGGCTCAACCGCATGACCCAGTTCAAGGACAAGGCCGGCAAGGACCGCGAGAACGCCTCCATCGGCCTCTACGCCTATCCGGTGCTGATGGCCGCCGACATCCTGGCCTACCGGGCCACCCACGTGCCGGTGGGCGAGGACCAGAAGCAGCATCTCGAACTGACCCGCGACATCGCCCAGAAGTTCAACAACGACTTTTCCGAGTCGATCTCCGCCCACGGGCACGATGCGGGCGCGGGCTTCTTCCCGATCACCGAGCCGCTGATCGGCGGCCCGGCCGCCCGCGTCATGTCCCTGCGGGACGGCACCAAGAAGATGTCGAAGTCGGACCCCTCCGACAATTCGCGCATCAACCTCACCGACGAGGCGGATACCATCGCCAACAAGGTGCGCAAGGCCAAGACCGATC
>JAKONB010000126.1 GCA_022702195.1 Beijerinckiaceae bacterium
GCTGGAACTTCCACAAATACCTGATCGCGGGAGACGGCAGCCTGATCGGCGCCTGGCCGTCCTCGGTGGAGCCGAACGATCCACGCATCGTCACCGCCATCGCCGGCGCGCTCCCCGCCGGCTGATCCGTCAGCGCGGAATGTCGCGCGGCGGACGCGGCGCCTGAGACTGCCCGATCACCGGGCGGGATCCGCGTCGCATCCGTGCCTCGGGGCCGCGCACCGGCGGAGAGGCGTAGTTCGACGCGAAGGGATTGGCCGGAACCTGCGACCGGGTGCCGAACAGGTCGAATTCGGCGCGGGCACCCCCACCGACGAGCAGCATCGGCAGAAGGATCGTGAGGAGGGAGAGGCGCGGACCCGCGTTTTCACCGTGACGCATGGTTGATCGCATAGACGAAAGCCTCCCCTGTCGCGAGGGGGCTCGACCCGGACACAGGTCGCAGCGGTGAGGACGTGCAGCGTGGACAACCATCGGTTCGAGTGGAATGGCACCGTGTTCGAGATTCGTTTCGAGCGGACGGACGAGGCCTGGATCGCCCATATCCAGAGAGTGCACGATGCCGCCGGCCATCATGTCGCGTTTCCGCATGGCGCGGGTTACGCGCCCGACGATGTCCGGGCTTCGCTCATCGCCGGCTGCGAGGCGGCGGTCTCGAAGCTTCCCTGGCCGGCTCCGACCCGGCACTGAACGCGCCGGCGCTTCGGAACCTCCGCTGGGTCCGTGCGGTTCGACCTCCCACACGCATACCGCGCCAACCGGGAGTTCAGCACATGTCCGAAGTCACCTATCGGATCGTCGAGCACGACGGAGGCTACGCCTACAAGGTCGGCGACGTGTTCTCGGAGACCTTTCCGAGTCACGACGACGCCCTCCAGGCGGCCCAAGCCGCCGCCGCCGAACAGCAGGTGCCCGGTTCGACGGAAGGAATCCGGTACCAGGACGGCAAGGGCGACTGGCACGACGAGACGGCGCAGGGCGGCGACCGCCCGAGGGCCAAGGTCGTCGAGTAGCGTGAGCGCGAACCGGCGCGTCACGGGCGCCGCCCGGGCCTGGTCTCAGGCCGAGCGGCGTCTCCCACCGTTGCCACGCGCTACACCCCTCTCCGGGTCCGACCAGGCGGCCAGTCCGGCCGCCAGGGGATTTCGGACCGCGTCGCGCGCCGGCGGGGCCGGGATCGGCCCCACACGGTTCCGCCCGGCGGACTTGGCCTGATACAGCGCGGCGTCCGCAGCATCCACCAGGGCTGCCGGGGTTGGGGATCCGTCGGAACTCGCAGCGACTCCCACGCTGACGGTGAGGTGGTTCAGGCCGTCGCCGCGACCCGCATGGGGGAAACGGCGCGCCTCGAGAGCCGTGCGGATCCGCTCCGCCACGGCGACCGCCCCGACCCCGTCGAGCCCGGGAAGCAGGACGGCGAACTCCTCCCCGCCATAGCGCGCCACCATGTCCCCGCCGCGCGGAGCACATTCCTGGAGGAGATCGGCCACGTCGCGCAGGCACGCATCGCCGGCCCCGCGGCCGTAGAGGTCGTTGAAGCGCTTGAAGTGATCGATATCGACCAGCAGCAGCGCGAAGGGGCTTCCGGCCCTCGCCGCGTCCCACAGGCGGTCGAGACGTTCGGTGAACGCTCTCCTGTTGGCCAGACCGGTCAGCGGATCGGTCCTCGCGAGTTGGGCCAACGCGCTGTTTTCGGCCACGAGGTGTCGGGACCGGAGGGTCTCCCGCAGATGGAGGAGATAGCCGCGTCTCTGCGCGCTTTCGATCTGGCGCGCGGCGACGAGGCTGATCAGGATCGTCGCCAGGATGTCGCGTTCGGTGAGGGCGGAGACGGGTGCGGTGGCGCCGTCCTTCAGCGTGACGGTCGCGAGCGAAGCGACACCGGTGACGACCGCCAGGAGGCACGCCCAGGGAAAGCGGAGAGACAGCAGGTTGTTGCCGAAGATGACGACCAGCCAGAGGCTCGGCGCCCCCAGGGACTCCAGGGGGCCGCCCCCAAGGATGACAGTGAGGATCGAAACGGCGGCGGCGGCCAGCATGCCCAGGCCACAGACCGCTTCGCGCGTCCGTCCGTCCACGGACCCGATGAGCCACATGGCGCACAGAACCATCGGCGTCACCACGCCCGCCCGCAGGACGAGCCCCGGCATCGCGCCATCCGGGTCCGCGACGAAGGACGACAGGCCGTAGAGGTGGACCATCACGAGGCCGAGGAGGATTGCGCGCCGCAGGTGCCGCACGCGTTGCCGACGCATGTCCGCTTCGAAACGCGCTTCGAGTTCGGGTGGGAAAGCCGGTAACGCCCGGTTCGGCTCAAGAACGCGATTGATGAGCGTGAGCAGACGATTGGTGATGAAGAGGTTGTTGGTCCCTACACCGGTAATTTCACCGGCAAGATCGCTCCGCCGATGCCGCGCAAAGTCGTCGCTTGTCTTACTGGAGGCCATGCTCGATCCGCCGGCGGAAGAGGGCCGCCTGCTGCGCGACCTAGGATGGTCTCGGTGAGGACGAGCCTTACACAATCGGTCAAATGCGATCGATCGGCTGGTTTGGCGGGGCCGATCCGGTGATGGCGCGGCTGCATTTGCACCCTTGCGCGACCTCGTGCATGGGCTGTCGACGGCCCCGCCGTCGTACAGTCCCTCGGAGAACGCCCGTGACCGACGTGAATCCGCGCCAGCCCGACCACGCGATCGATCCGCTGTTCCTCGAACGTTGGTCGCCGCGTGCCTTCACCGGCGAGGCGGTCCCCGAGACGGAATTGTTGCGGATGTTCGAGGCGGCCCGGTGGGCGCCGTCCTCCTACAATTCCCAGCCCTGGCGCTTCCTCTACGCCCTGCGCGACACACCGCATTGGGGGCCGTTCCTCGACCTCCTGGTGCCGGGCAACCAGGCCTGGGCCAAGGATGCGGGGGCGCTCGTCATCCTGGTCTCCAACACGCACATGAAGGTG
>JAKONB010000127.1 GCA_022702195.1 Beijerinckiaceae bacterium
GGCCGCCGCCGCGCTCGCCGATGTCGAGGTCAACCAGGCGGTCACCGTAGTGACCAACCTCGTGCTGGAGGCGACCACCGGCCTGTTCGACGCGCTCGGCGCCTCGGCGGTGAAGGAGGGGTTCGGCCTCGACCGCTACTGGCGCAACGCCCGCACCAGCGCCTCGCACAATCCCCGGATCTACCGCGACCGCATCGTCGGGGCCTTCGCGGTCAACGGCGCCGCGCCGCCGCGCGAGTACCGGGTCGGCACGGCCTGAGGGAGCACGGAGATGGCGAGCCGTCCCGACCGGATGCATCTGGGTGCCTTCCTGTATCCCGGCGGGCACCATGTCGCCGCCTGGCGCCACCCGTCCGCGCAGGCCGACGCCGGCATTAACCCGGCGCATTACCAGCAGATCGCCCGCACCGCGGAGGCCGCGAAGTTCGACCTGATCTTCCTCGCCGACGGAGTTGCCATTCGGGGCGAGGACGTGGACGCGCTGAGCCGCACCGCCATCCGCTACGTCGGGCAGTTCGAGCCCCTGACCCTGCTGTCGCACCTGGCGGCGGTGACCGAGCGGATCGGCCTCGTGGCCACGGCGTCCACCACCTACAACGAGCCGTTCCACGTCGCCCGCAAGTTCGCCTCCCTCGACCATCTGAGCGCGGGCCGGGCCGGCTGGAACCTCGTCACCTCCGCCGATCCGCGCGAGGCCTGGAACTTCAGCCGCGAGAGCCACCTCGCCCACGCCCATCGGTACGCCCGCGCGGAGGAATTCGTGGACGTGGTGCGGGGGCTCTGGGACTCCTACGCCGACGACGCCTTCGTGCGGGATCGCGAATCCGGCCGGTTCTTCGAGCCGGACCGGCTGCATCTCCTCGCCCATGAGGGCGCGCATTTCTCCGTGCGCGGCCCCCTCAACGTGCCGCGCGCCCCCCAGGGCCACCCGGTGGTGGTGCAGGCGGGATCGTCCGAGGCCGGCAAGGCGCTGGCGGCGCGCACCGCGGAGATCATCTTCACCGCCCAGGCGACCCTGGAGGATGCCGTCGCGTTCTACGCCGACGTGAAGGGCCGCATGGCCCGGCACGGCCGCGACCCCGACCACCTGAAGATCATGCCGGGCGCCTTCCCGGTGGTCGGCCGCACGGAGGGTGAGGCGCAGGACCGCTACGACGCGTTGCAGGCGCTGATCCATCCGGTGGTCGGCCGCTCGCTCCTCGAGCAGCTCACCGGCGCCGACCTGTCCGCCTATCCGGACGACGCCGCCGTGCCCGACCTGCCCGAGACCGAGGGCGGCAAGAGCCGCCAGGACCTGATCCTCCGGCTCGCCCGCCGCGACGGCCTGACCATCCGCGACCTCTACCTGCGCATCGCCGGGGCACGGGGCCACTGGACCCTGGTGGGCACGCCGAGCCGGATCGCCGACGCGCTGCAGGAGCGCTTCGAGGCGCGGGGGGCGGACGGGTTCAACATCATGCCGCCGACCCTGCCGGGCGGCCTCGACGATTTCGTCGCCCTGGTGATCCCGGAGCTTCAGCGGCGCGGGCTGTTCCGCACGGAGTACGAGGGCGCGACCCTGCGGGAGAATCTCGGCTTGGCGCGGCCCGCCCACCGCGTGCCGCGTCAGGCCGCCGCGCGGTGAGACAGATCACACGGCTTGAGCGAGAATCCGGTCCGCCTGCTTGGCCCGGGCGATCTCGTCCACGAGGGCGATGTATTGGCGCGAGATCATCGGCCAGCCGTAGCGACGAGCCGTGTCCAGCGCCCCGGCCCGCAGGGTGGCGACCTGATCGGGATCGGACAGGACCCGGTCGACCTTGGCGGCGATGTCGCCGGCCTCCGCCTGGATGACGTAGCCGTTCACGCCGTCCACCAGATAATCCTCGATGCCGCCCGCCGCCGTGGCGAAGACCGGCACGCCCGTGGCCATCGCCTCCATGCAGACGAGGGAGAAGGTCTCGTAGCTCGTGGGCAGCACCAGCGCGTCCGAGGCGGCGAAGAAGACCGGGACGTCCGAACGCGCGCCGGCGAAGATCACGTCGTCGCGCCGGGCGCCCGCCAGTTCGCGATAGGGTCCCGGATTCTCCGAGCCGACCACGAGGAGGCGGTATTCCGGGCCGAGCCGCGTCAGCGCGCCGATGGCATGGGCCAGGCCCTTGCGGCTGAATTCGTGGCCGACGAAGAGCAGCAGCCGCGTCTCCTCGGCGATGCCGAACTCCGCCCGGACCGCGCGGCGCGCCTCCGGATCGGGGGCGAACCGCGCCAGATCGATGCCGTTCGGGATGATCTGGATGCGATCCTCCGGCACGCCGTGATAATCGTGCAATTCGCCCAGGACGCGGCGCGAGACGGCGACGAAGCGGCGATAGCGCAGCCCGTCGATCATCCAGCGGTCGCGCAGGGCCACCCAGAGGTGGAGCGGGTTGAGCATCCAGAGCCGGAGCCCCTCCGCCCGCTTCGAGGCGAGGCTCGCGGCGTTCACCGCGTGCACCACGAGGATGTCGCCGCCCAGGCTGTCGCCGTGGCTGATGACCACCGCTTGCGGGTGGCGCCGCAGGGCGAGCGTGGCCGCGAACGAGAAGCCGGGCACGACGACGAGGCGGCCGATATGGCGCAGCAGGCCCCGCGTGGGGATGCGGGCGAGCCAGGGCGCCACCCGCTCGATGGTGATGCCGGGCTCGACCACGCCGCCGACCCGGTTGGTGATCACCCGGTTGGCGATCCCGGCGCGGGCGAAGGCGCGGGCGAGTTCCCAGGAGACGTTCTCGGCGCCCCCGTCGCAACTGAATTCCTGGATCACCTGGACGATTTCGAGCAGCATGAGATCGACCCCGACAATTCCGATGTGAGACCCCGGTCCGGCGCAACGCCCCGATCTGGTGCGATGGCGGCGCGTTCCGGGACATGCGCGCTCCGGCGCTCCTGCCTCAGCAAGAAACGCCGCAGGGTCATCGCGAGGGCGCGGCGGACGGGGCGTGCGTGGCGGCCCCCGCCGCCCGGCCGCCCAGTTCCGGGACCGCCGCCCCCCAGACCTCGGCGAGAACCCCGGCCACCGCGTCGGTGGTGAAGCGCCGCGCCACGTTGTCGAGCCCGGCCTGCGCCCGGGCCGCGCGCTCGTCCGGCGCTCCCGCCAGCCGCTCCAGCAGCCGCGCCAGGGCGCCGGGGTCGCTCTCCGGCACGATCCAGCCGCCGGGTCCCACCACCGAGGGAATCGCCCCGCAGGTCGAGCCGATCACCGGCACGCCGCAGGCCTGCGCCTCGATGATCACCCGCCCGAACTGCTCGCGCACGGCGTGGGTGGTGCGCGTGAGAAGCAGCACCGCGTCGAGCCCGCGCATGAACCCCGCCACCTCGGCGGGCGCCGCCCAGCCCTGGAACGTCACCCGGTCGCCGAGCCCGAGCGCCTCCGCCCGCCGCCGCAGGGGCGCCTCGTGCGGCCCCTCCCCCATCAGGGCGAGGCAGACCGGCGCCTGGGCCTGCGCCATGGCGTCGAGGGCGTCGTCCAGCCCCTTCTCGGGGACGAGGCGGCCGACATAGCCGATGCGCAGCGGGCCGCCAGGAGGACGCGGCGCGGGTTCGCCCGGCCGGAACACCGCGTCGTTGACCCCGTAGCCGATCAGCGTCACCGGCCCGTCGTAGCCGCGGGCGCGGACCACTTCGGCGGCGTCGGGGGTGCGGGCGAGGATGTGGGCGGTGCGCCGGAGCGTGAAGCGGCGCACCCACTCGAACGGGGGCGGCAGCCGCTTGAGGATGTTCTGATCGACTTCGAGGATCATCGCGGTCCTGCCCTTCAGGAGGCTGGCCTGGAGGGCGACGAGGCTCCAGGGCTCCTCCCAGAGGTGGATCACGTCGGGCCGGAGCCGGCGCACCAGGGCGCGCAGGCCCGGATAGAGGTGAAGATACCAGCTCATCGGGCCGGCTTTCGGAAACCAGATCGGCAGGATGTGGAGGGTCACGCCGGGATCGTCCGGCGGATCGGCGTCCAGCACCCGGCCGAACTGGTGCCAGCGCCGTGGCACCACGAGATGCACGTCGAGGTCCGTCCGCCCGGCGAGGGCGTGATAGCGCAGGCGCGCCGCCGCGCGGCTCACCCCGCCATGGGCGATCGACAGGACGCGGATGGGTCTAGACATGTCCCAAGATCCTGCCGGCGACGCCCGTGGCGCCGCTCAGATGCGCTTCGGTGAGGAGAAGGTTGCGATGGGCGCCGTTGAGGGTGTTGCGCGGCAAGGTCCAGGCGTCCTGGCCGGCCCGCACCACGCCCTTGCGCGTTGTCGCCGCGCTCGCGAACCCCGCCTCCCGGGCGAGCGCGACATCGCGCGGGCCGCAATCGCCCCTCCGCCCATACGGGAAGGCGAAGTGGCGCGCGTCGCAGCCGAGGCGCGCGCGCAGGCGCTCGCGGCACCCGGCCAGCTCGCCATAGGCCGCCTCGGCGTCGAGGCTGGCGATCCGGGCGTGGCTGACGGTGTGGCCGCCGATCTCCACCAGGGGATCGTCGCGCAACGCCTCCAGCATCTCCCACGAGATGGCGTGGCGGGCATGCATCACCGCCTCGTCGATCCCGTTGAGGCGGCAGAATTCGGCGTAGCGGGCGCCGGCCTGGCTCCCGTCCCAGGCGCGCGCGAGGCGCACGAAAGCCTCGCGCTTGGCCTCCGGGGTGGCGACCGCGAGCGGCCCCTCCGGCAGGAGCACGCTGTCGCGGATGCGCAGCACCTCCTCCAGTCCGGCCGCCCAGAGCGGCATGGTGCCGTCGGGGATGCCGGTGGTGACGAACAGGGTCACCGGCACGCCGTGGCGGCGGAACAACGGGACGACGTGCTCGAAGGTATCGCGGTAGCAATCGTCGACGGAGAAATTGACGAAGCGGCGCATCCGCCCCGGATGCGCCATCCGCTCGGTGGCCTCGTCGAGGGTGACGATCGCCCAGCCGGTCGCCACCAGATGGGTGAGCATCCGGTCGAGGAAATCGAGATCGAGGTAGAATTCGCGGTTGGGCAGCCCGTCCCAGTCCGCGTGCGGCGCGGCGCGGTGGAAGATGAACAGGCAGCCGCGCGGATCCAGCAGCGGATCGGCCAGCCCCCAGATCCCGCGGCTGAGCGCCGTCGCCGCCGCGGAGCGGCGCGGCCGCGCCCGGTCCGGCCTCGTGTCAGCGGACGTTGCCATGGCTTGACCTCCTTCCTTCGATCCAGGCGCGCAGGCCCGGCGCGATCACGGCGAGCCCGCACAGGCGGGCGCGCAGGCTCGGAACCGTGACGGCGAGGCCGAGCCCGATGCAGGCGGCGCAGGCGGCCGAGCCGGCCGCCAGACGCGGGATCATCCCGCTCCAGGCGAGGTCGATCTGCCAGGCCGCCACCGCCATCAGGCCCGCCGGCACGGCGGCGACGGCGACCCGCATCGCCACGGGACCGGCGCAGCCGAGGGCGAGCACCGTGCCGATCAGCAGGGTCAGCCCCCGCGCCGCCTCGCCGAGGCCGAGCAGGAGCGGCCCCTCCCAGGCATCGGGGACGATCAGGCCGGTGCAGAGATTGGCCAGGATGTTGACGGTGTAGGCCGCCACCAGGATGGCGGCGGAGGCGGCGTTGCGGCCGCTGCCATTCAGGATCCGGATCAGGATCCAGCCGAGGGTGGCCGCCCAGAGCCCGGCCGAGATGCCCCGCAGCGCCTCGCTGGAGAGCAGCACGGCGGCGTCGTTGAAGGCGCCGCGGGCGAAGACCAGCCGGGCGATCTCGGGGGCGAAGGCCACGAGGAACACGGAGGCCGGCAGCATGATGGCCAGGACCGGCCGGGTGATCGCGTCGGCCTGCGCGCGTGCGTCGGCGGCGGGGCCGCGCGACAGGACGGTGAGGCCGAGCGGCTGGCTGATCAGCAGGTGCGCGCTGTCGGTGAGGGTGCGGGCATAATCGATGGAGGCCACGGTGCCGGTCACGAGCCGCGAGGCGAAGAGACGCTCGACCCAGATGCTCGCCTGCTCGGCCACGGGAATCGCCAGGAGCGGGCGCAGGGCGCGCAGGAAGGCGAGGCCGGCCTCGATCACCAAAGCGGGACGGGCGCCGGCGGCGCTGAGCAGGCCCTCGCGCGCCATCCACCAGACGCCGCAGATCGCCAGACCGTTGAAGGCCAGGGCGAAGGACCAGGCGAGCGCCGCGACCCAGCCGGTCCAGGCCAGGATGCCGAGCCCGACCAGGACGGCGAGGTTGAGGATGCTCGCCCGGATCGTGGTCAGGCGCGAGCGCCCCAGGGCGATCTCCCCGGCCGCGAGGCAGTTGAGCAGCACCGAGGCCGGCATGGCCAGGGCCATGATCCGGGTGAATTGCAGGGTCACCGACTTGGTCTCGGCCGAATAGCCGCCCACCATGGCGTCGACCCAGAGCAGGCCCAGCGCCTGCACGGCCAGCATCAGCCCGAGGGCGATGCCCGTGAGGGCGATGGTCAGCGCCGTGAGGCGCCGGGCGGTGTCGCCGTCCCGCTGCCACTGGCGGTACATCGGCACCAGGATCGCCGGCACGCTCTCGTTCTGGAGGATGCTCAGGGGCAGGAGCACCGCCGTCACGGCCCCGCGAAACCCGTCCGCCACCAGCGAGGCCCCGATCACCTGGGCCATCATGACTTCGCGGACGAAGCCCAGGAGCTTGCTGAAGAGGGCGCCGGCCATCAGCAGCATGGCGAAGTGCCGGCTGGCCGGGCGCTTGTCCGCCCCGTCCTGCGCCACGGCGACCGCCGCCGCCTCGGCGGCGCCTGCGGCCTCGTCGGCCAGCGGCGGCGCCATGACGGGTTGCGGGTCGGACCGGCGCAGGTCGGTCATGCCCGCCCCCTCGCGAAGGCCGGCCCGCGCGGCGCGCCCCAGGCGGCGAGCGCCACGAAGCTCCAGAACACCACCCCGAGTTCGCCCGACGCGACGCCCGCCAGCGGGATCTGGATGAGCGAACCGCAGGCGATGGCGCCGATGATCACCGCCTCCGGCCGGGGATCCCGCCAGGTCGCGGCGATGGCCTGGGCCGCCGCGAAGCCGACGGCGGCCAGACAGCAGAGGCCCACCACGATCCCGAAGGTGACCCAGCAGGCGACGATCATGCCGTCGATCGCCATGGCGCCGGCGCTGCCGACATCGGTGGTGGTGAAGCCGTTGCCGATCAGACCGCTGTCGGGCAGGTTCCAGAGGGTCACGTATTGCTCCAGGCGCTCGCGGGCGCTCCCGTCCTGGGCGCCGTCCCCGAGGGTGGCGAGCCGGTCGCCGATCACCTCGCCGAACGGAGTGAGCGTGGCGGCCACCACCATGGCGACGGTCAGGCCGACGAGGACGGCGGCGGCCCGCCCCCGCGTGGCGCGGAACAGCAGGCAGAACAGGATGCCGGCGGCCAGCGACAGCCACGCCGTCCGGTACATGGACAGCAGCAGCGACAGGGCGGCCGGGCTCGCCAGCAGGGCGGTGCGCCAGCCCGTGCGCAGGAAGCCCGCCAGAAGCAGACCGGTGGCGGTGATGGTGGCGTAGCTCGCCGGGCCGTTCATGGTGCTGAAGGTGCGCACCCCGTAGGGAACCGGCTGGCCGGCGGAGGTGATGGTCGTGAGGCTCATCCAGTAGCGGTCCCAGTCGGGCGGGTTCACGTACTGGACGATGCCGTAGAGTCCGCTCAGCGGCAGGATGATCAGGAAGGCGGTGGCGGCCGCCTGCACGATGGCGCGCCGCTCGGCCTCGGGGCGCAGGGCCAGGGCGGCGCCGTAGACCAGGGGGGCGAACCATTTCACCGAGCCGGTGGCGGCGTTCATCCAGTCGCCCTGGAACAGGGAGAGCGCCGTCCCGTAGGTGACGCAGGCCCCGGTCGCCAGGATCGCCAGCAGCACCGGCGAGAACCGCCGCACGGCGACGAGGGCCTCGAACAGGGCCGGCGCCGGCACCAGGATCGCCAGGAGCGGGCCGACCAGCATCAGGCCGCTCGGATCGTAGCCCACCGACAGGTCGACCACGCGCCGGACGAAGGGCGCGAAGGAGAAGAGCAGCAGGATGGCCTGGAGGTGCTCCGCCGGGCTGCGGCGCCACGCATACCATCCGACGCCGCCGCAGCCCGCGATGAAGAGCACGCGCGAGAGGCCGCCGAGGATCGGGCCGGCCACCACCATGGCCAGCAGCAGCCCCGCCGCCGGGACCCAGCCCGGGACCGGGCCGCGCGTCGGGTGGGCGGGCAAGGACAGGGTCGCCCGGCTCACGGCCGCTCCCCGCGCGCGACGGCGCCGATCAGCGCCGCGATCTCGCCGCGCATCCGCGCGACCCCGTAATGGGTCCGGGCGCGGTCGCGCGCATGGGCGACCTGCCCGGCCGCCGCCGCCGGATCGGCGAGGAGCCCCGACAGGGCCGCCACCAGGGCGGCGGGGTCGGAGGGGGGCACCAGGAGACCGGCCCGGCCCTCCTCCAGGATCTCGGCGGCGGCCCCGGTCCGGGTGGCGACCACCGGCGTCCCGCCGAGCATCGCCTCTACGAGGGTGCGGCCGAACGGCTCGGGATGGATCGAGGGATGCACCACCGCGTCCACCGCCTGCATCAGCAGGGGAACGTCGTCGCGCTGGCCGAGGAAGTGGACCCGGTCGGCGATGCCGAGGGCCACGGCCTGGGCCTCCAGTTCCCGCAGGTAGGCATCCTCGCCGAACAGGGGCGCGCCCGCCACGAGGGCGTGGACGCCCGGCAGCCCGGCGAGCGCCGAGAGCAGAACGTGCTGCCCCTTCCAGTGGGCGAGCCGGCTGAACACGCCGACGAGCAGCGCCTGCGGCAGTCCGAGATCCCGGCGCAGGACGGGACGGGATCGCGGATCGGGGGTGACGTCGAGGCCGTTGGCGACCACCCGGACGATCCGCGCGCTCCCCCCCGCCGCCACGAAGGCCCGCGCGGCCGCCGTCGACGGGACGACGACCGCCGCCGCGCGGGCATTGGCCAGGGTGACCTGCAAGCGGCGCTGCAGGACCCCGAAATGGTCGGCATCCAGAATGTCGTGCAGGTGCCAGATCAGCGGGCGCCGCACGACGGTGGTGGCGAGGGCGGCCAGCACGAAGGCCTTCTGCGAATTGGCGTAGACCACGTCGTGCCGCCGGGCGCAGGCGGCGACCTCGCCGGTGAGCGCGGCCAGGCGCGCCGCAAGGGGGGCCGCCCGGAGCGGCGAGGAATCGCGGCGCAGGGCGGCGAGGTTGCCCCCGCGCCGCGCCCGCGTCACCGTGAGTCCCCGCGCCGCGAGGGCGCGGTTGAGCGGCCCGTCCTCGAACAGGAAGGCGGTGGCCCCGGCCCAGGGCTGAACCGCATCCGCCAGGATGAGTTCGGCCCCCGACACCGTGCTGGTGTGATTGACGAACATCACGCGCGCAGGATCCATCACGCTGCTCCGGCGACCGGGTGGGCCGGAAGCGGCCGGCTCTCGTAGAGCATCGGGGCCTGCGGCCGCACCATGGTGAAGGCCAGGCCCGCCACATTGCCGCCCGCCGTCCGCAGGGACGCGATGGTCGCGGCGGTGGCCTCCACCTGCGAATGGCCCCAGCGGGCGCAGACCAGCACCTGATCGACGTGCCGGGCGAGCATGAAGGCGTCCATGAGCAGGCCCGCCGGCGGGCTGTCGAGCAGGACGAGATCGTAGCCGACCGTGGCGGCCAGCAGCTCGGTCATGCGCTGCCCCATCAGCAGCTCCGTGGAATCCGCCGCCGGCGGCCCGGCCGGGATCACGTCGAGATTGGGATAGCCCGTCCGCAGCGTCAC
The DNA here is from genome assembly GCA_022702195.1 of Beijerinckiaceae bacterium. GTDB lineage: Bacteria > Pseudomonadota > Alphaproteobacteria > Rhizobiales > Beijerinckiaceae > Methylobacterium. The sequence continues at coordinate 9,713 of JAKONB010000127.1, forward strand.
CTCGCGGTAGGTGGCCTGCCCGCGCAGGGCCGCCCCCAAACCCGGATTCGGCGGCAGGTCGAGGGCGGTGGCGAAGGCGGGGCACCGCAGGTCGCACTCGATCACCAGGACCCGCCGGTCGGTGGCGGCGATCCGCCGGGCCAGCGCCAGGGTGGTGAAGGTCTTGCCCTCCCGCATCGCCGCGGAGGTCACGAGGAGCCGGCGCAGGGGCATGCCGCCCTGGGCCAGGGTCAGGCGCGCGTAGAGGCCGCTGAGCGCGTCCTGGACCGGGGAATCGGCGGCGGCGCGGTCGAGGGCGAGGCGCAGGGGCAACTCGTCGCGGCCGGCCACAAGACTGCGGATCGCGAAGCCGTTGGCGCTCAGGCGCGGCAGCCGCACCAGGGTGGCGAGGCCGGTGGCGGTGGCGATCGGCGCGGCGGCGCGCACGCTCCGGTCGGTCCGGTCCCGCAGCAGGGCGGCGGCGGCGCCGAGCAGGAGGGCCAGCGTGGCCCCGGCCGCCAGGAAGGGCAACTTCTTCGGAAAGAACGGCTTGGCCGGCAGCTCCGCCAGGTTGACGAGGCGGGTGCTGCCGATCAGCACCCGCCGCTCGGTCTCGAGCTCGCTGGCGCGCTTATAGAGGTCGCCGTACTGGCTCCGCTTCTGCTCGACGCTGCGCAGCATGCCGGCGATGGTCGCCTCCGCGTCGGTGGCGGCCCCCACCTCGGTCTTGGCCGCCGCGAGCTGGCGCTTGAGCGAGGCCACGAGGGCAGTGGAGGCGTCGAGCACCTGCCGGGCGCTCGCGGCCACGCTCGCCACCTCGGCCCGCATCCGGTTGCGGATGTTGTCCCGCTCCCGCTGCAGCGCCTGGATGCCCGGATGGTTGGCGCCCAGCGTCGTCGCCGCATTGGCGAGCTGACCGGTGGTCACCGTGTATTGCTGCTTCAGGTCGGCGATCGACCGGCTCGCCAGCACGGCCGGCGAATTGGCCGAGCCCCGGGCCTGGTCGGCGTTGATCTCCTGGAGGCGGGCGGCGGCCTCGGCCTGCGCGGCTTCCGCGCTCGCCAATTGCTGGCTGACGCTGGTGAGGCGCTCCGAACTGATCTGGGCAGTGGAGCCGCGCGCCAGCCCGTATTTGCGCCGGTATTCCTGAATCTGGGCCTCGTCCGCCCGCAGGCTGACGTCGAGCCGGCCGATCTCCTTCCAGATCCACGAGGCCGCCTCCTCGCGGGTCTTGGCGATGTTGGTGCGCTGATCGTCCAGGAAGGCCCGGATCAGCGCGTTGGCCATGCTCTGGGCCACCTCCGGCATCGGCGATTGATAGGCCACGTTGATGACGCGCGAGCGCCCGACGCTGCCGACGCTGAAATGCGCCTCGAGATAGTCGAGCAGGGCCTCGCTGTCGGGCTGGAGCGCGTCGCAGGTCTTGGCCGATCCCCCCGTCAGGGCACCCAGGGAGAGCCCCCCGCCCTGGCTGGCCCGCTGACATTCCGCCCGCGCCTGCGCGACGACGCCCGGCTGCGCCATGGCGAGGCGGAGGATGCGCGGCGAGCGCACGAGAAGCAGCTGGCTCTCGAGATCGGCCGGATCGCCGAGCTTCTGCGCCCAGGCCGGCGACGCGTTGGCGCCGCCCGGCTCCGGCTCGGCGACGATGATCGAGCCCGTCGCGACATAGCGCACCGGCAGCACCAGCAGGGCCAGCACGGTCACGCCCATCACGGCGGCGGCCACCGTGGCGAACAGGCCGCGCCGGCGCCAGAGCCGCGCGCCGATCCCGTCATGCGCGGCCGGTTCGATGCCTGCGACCGGGTCGCTCTCGATCAGCGCGGTGCTCACGGGAGGCCGGCCTGTCGGCGGGACGTTTCAGCGGCGGGTCGGTGGGGGCGGTACACGTGCGGACCCGTCATGACTGGCTCGGCCTCAGCTCGCCCAATGTATCGACGGCATCGGTGTACAAGTCGTTGGGGTCCATCGGTGAGCGAAGGCTCGCCAATGCTTCGTCGACCAACGTGGTAAACTCCTGGCGAAACCGCTCGGCCGAGAAGCGCTCGGCCTGAACACGGCAGGCCTCCCGGGAGAACTCCCCTTCCGTCGCCACGAAAGCCCGCAGGCAGGCCGCGATGGCCTCGGCGGTGGGATCGGCGAAGAACAGGCCGGTGCGGTGAGGCCCCCGCGTCAGCACGGTCTCGCGGGCGCCGCCCCGCCCCAGCGCCAGGACGGGGGTGCCCTCGGCCTGGGCCTCCACCGGAATGATCCCGAAATCCTCCTCGGCCGCGAAGACGAAGGCCCGTGCCGTCGCCATCAGGCGGCGCAGCTCCGCATCGTCCACGAAGCCCACGAAGGTGACGTTCGGCCCCGCGCGCTCGCGCAGGCGCCCGGCCTCCGAGCCGTCGCCCGCCACCACGAGCTTGAGATGCGGCAGATCCCGGAACGCATCGACGATCGCCTCGACGTTCTTGTAGGGAACCAGCCGGCTCGCCGCCAGGAAATGGTCGCCGCGCGCCACGGCGAGGGGCGCCTTCGACAGGGTCACGGGCGGATGGATCACCGCCGCCTCGCGTCCGTAGATCTTGCGGATGCGCCGCGCGACGAAGCGGGAATTGGCGACGATCGCGTCCGGTCCGGCCCCGGTCCGCACGTCCCACAGCCGCATGTAATGCAGCAGCAGGCGGGCGACGAGGCTCTTCAGCCCGCTGGCGAGGCCGCTGTCGCGCAGGTAGCTGTGCTGCAGGTCCCAGGCATAGCGCATGGGCGAATGCACGTAGGCCACATGCACCTGGTCCGGCCCGGTGATCACCCCCTTGGCCACCGCGTAGCTCGACGAGATCACGAGGTCGTAGCCCGAAAGGTCGAACTGCTCGATCGCCAGGGGCATCAGCGGCAGGTAGAGCTGGTGCGCGCGGCCCAGGCGCGGCATCCGCTGGAGGAAGCTCGTCCGCGTCCGGCGGATGCCGATCCGCGCGCGCCCCGTCTCGGGGAGCACGTCGAACAGGGTATAGACCTCCGCACCGGGATAGCAGGCCAGGATCTCGGCCAGCACCCGTTCGGCGCCGCCGACCACGTAGAGCCAGTCATGGACGATGGCGACCCTCATGGCCCGAGGTCCGCCCGGTCCCGGCCCCGACGGAGCCAGGGCGACGGCCCGGACCTCGTCCGGCTCGGCGTTCCACCGGGCCGTCCGGGCGGGGCCACCCCGTCCCGGCGACTGGCGCCCATAGGCCAGCCGGGCGAGATCGGTCCACCACGCCCGTCCCGGCCCACCGGCCGGGATTTCCTGATGCACACGATCGCCCGACGCCATCCTTCAATCCTCATCTGTACTGGGCGCGCATCCGGGCCACCCCGGATAGTGCTGTCGGCCTTCTGAAAACTTCGAGAAGATCACCGCTCGTTTTTGGATCTCTTGGGAAAAGGGTCTCTTGGGAAAAGGGTCTCGCGCTCCCCGCCCTCAACAGAGCCACAGGACGGTCAGGCCGGGGCCGACGGGCAGGACGAACGCCCCCCCGGTGGCCGCATGGCCCGTCCAGCCCCCGGCCGCGTTCACCGCCAGCGAGCGGACGCTCCGCAGCGGGCGGCTCGGCACCACCCGCTGGGGCCGCGCCGGGGCCGCGATCGCCACCGCGCGGTCCGGATCCCAACAGGGGACCGCGCGCCAGAGCACCACCATCACGCTTCCATCCGGCCGCGACAGGGCGACGTGGCGCAGGTCGGCGCTCGCCTCGGGCAGCGCCACCGCCACGGGGGGCTCGGGCGGGGCCGCGCCCCCCGGCTCCCGCAGGGCGCCGAGGAGCCGCGCCAGGGCCGTGAAGGCGGGCTTCGGGCTGCCGTCGAACCGCACGAGACCCCAATGGTCCTCGCTGTTCTCGGCGCTCGTCCCGCCATCCATGAGCTGATAGAGGAAGCTGCGCGGGATACCGGCCGCGAAATTGTTCATCAGCAGGCGCGGAATGTAGATCCCGGCGGCCTCCTCCGAGACGCCGCCGCCCCCGGGCCGCACGAGGTTGCAATACCCGACCTCTGTGCAGAAGGCGGGGGCGCCGGGCTTGAAGGCGTCGCGCATGTGCGCGAGGTACCAGCCGAGGCCCGCATAGGGATCGTCCGTCTCCGGTTCCTGCCCGTGCTGGACGTAGGAATGGACCGCGACCGCGTCGCAGAAGGCGGCCGCACCCTTGATGAGGGCGACATCCTCGGGCTTGTAGTCGAGGACGCTGGGCGAGAGGATCGGCAGGGCGTCGGGAGCGTAGCGCGCCCGCAGGCTCCGATGGACCGCGCGCTGGTAGGCGACCACGGCCTCGGCCCAATGCGGCCGGGCCGCCGGCTGGGCCATGAACCAGTCGCTGTCGCCCTCGTTCTGGCCCTCGATGGCCGAGACGGTCTCCGGCCCCACCGCGTCGAGATAGGCCATCATCTCCGGCACGGTGTTGGTGGCGGGGGAGACCAGCAGGTTCGCCCTGATTCCGTGCGCCGCGTGCAGGTGCTTCCAGCGCGCGCGGTCGTTGCTCGGGCGCAGCTCGTCGCGCAGGTGCCGGATGCCGCAGCGAACCAGAAGGTCGGTCACCTCGGTGAAGCGCGATGCGTAGGGCTCGCTGCCGAGATGGACGTTGACGCCGACGCCGTCGAGGAAATCCTCCACGGTTCGGATCGGCGCCGCGGCCCGGGCCGGCCCCACGAGGGCGGCGGCGAGACCGCCGCCCAGGACGGCGCGCCGCGAGACCGGCCCGGGCGCCCCGCCGCTCACGGCCGCGTCCGCGCCGCCGCCAGCGGGGACCGGTCCCCCACCCTCATCCGAGATGTCCGTCATGGTTTCGTTGGATCGCTCTCGGCCGACGACTCAGGCGGGAGATGCCAGGCCGCTCCCTACCATCCAGCGAAGTCCGGGCCAGCCCGGATCGCCCCGGGGCCGCACAACCTGGTGTGGAATCGGCACAGGCGCCGCCCCGCCGTGCCAATCCGGGCGGGCCGTGCGGCGTCCGGCCGGATTGGCCCGGCGGGGCGGCGATCAGACGACCGGCCCGGTCTCAGACGACCGGCCTGCCGGCGGTCCTCATCAGGAGGCGGGCGGTGACGAGTCCGAGCCCGGCGATCACCATCGCGCAGAGGGCGAGCGACGGGAACTGGCCGAGGCTCTGCAGCGCGCCGCCGAGGATTGCCACCCCCAGGGCCTGGCCGCAGAAGAACGAGAAGGCATGCAGGGCCACCGCCGAGGCACGGGCCGTGGGCGCCACCTCGGTGACCTGAACCTGGAAGGTGTTGTGGAGCATGTAGAAGCCCAGCCCGAGGGCCACCAGGGCGGCGCAATCGAACTCCCAGCGGCCGGCGAGGCCGAGGGCCAGGAGGGCGCCGGCGCAGATCGCGCCGCCCCAGACCAGCATCCGCGACAGGCCGAGGAAGCGCAGCAGCAGGCCGACGAAGGCGGAGTAGAGCAGCCCGCCGGCGGCGAACCCCGCCAGCGCGAGCCCGGCCTCGCGCGGTCCGCCCTCCCCCCGCGCCTCGATCAGGGGCGCGAGGTGCGGGAAGATGCCGAACACCGCGATCGCCTCCACGAAGACCGCAACGAACAGCACCCGGGCGCGCGGATTGCCGAGGATCGCCCGGTACCGGGCCAGGGCGGTGCGGAAATCCGGGCGCCGCGGGGCCGCGCCGGCACCGCGCTCGAACCCGAACAACGCGGCCCCGCAGCCGAGGGCGGCGACCAGGGCGGTGATGCCGAACACCCCCTGCCAGCCGACCCGCGCCTCGATCAGACCGGCGAAGGTGGAGCCGGAGAGCTGGCCGAGGATGACCGCCACGAGGAAGCGGCCGATGGCCACCTGGCGCCGCGCGAGGGGGATGCGGTCCCCCATCAGGGCCAGGGCGAGGGGCACGACGCCGCCGGCGCTGCCCCCGGCCAGCATGCGCAACACGAACAGAACCGTGATGTCGCCCGTGACGGCGCAGCCGGCCAGGGCCAGCGCCAGCAGGCCGAGGCAGATCGCGATGACCCGCTCCTTGCCCAGGGCGTCGCCCACCGGCCCGAGGATCGGCTGGATCAGCGCGTAGGGCAGCGCGAAGGCGGTGGAGAGCAGCGCCACCGTGTGGGGATCGCTCAGCAGGTCGCGGGCGAGCACGCCCACCAACGGCTCGATGGAGCGGCCCGCGAAGGTGCTGGCAAAGCCCGCCCCGGCGAGGATCACGATGAGACGGGTGGTCGAGAACGCGGCCTTCAGCGGAACGGTCCCTCTCTTCATCCGGGCGGCCCGCCCGCGCTTCCATCCGGACGAGCCGCCGGCGCTTCCCAAGTGAGCCGCCGGCGTTTGCGCGGACGCGGCCTCCCGCGGCGATACACCGGAACCGGGCGCCGAAGCGAGGGACATGGCACCGGCGGCGGTCGCCGGCCCACATCCTGGCGATGGAATCCTTGCGGAGGTCGGATTCGGGATCCGCCCGAGCGCCGCGCGCGCCGGCCGCCGGCCGGCGCGGCCCCGAATGGCCCGACGGCGACGATAATGATTGCTTCGCCGTCGGAAAGATAAGAGAAAGCGAGACAATGATCGCCGAGCCCGATGGAGCACAGGCGATGAGGCGACCAGAAAAACCGCCAGTTCCATAAATATAACCAGCGCCTTCACATGTCATTAAACAGTGAAGCGAACGATGGCTCGGACGCACGATCGTTCCATCGCAGCAACGCACCAGATTCGACACCCGAAGGATTCTTATGCGCCGTGGGTCCATCATCCTCCTGACTGATCGGCCGGATCGCAGCATCCTCCTGGAAAGAGCCCTCAGCGAGGTCGCTCACTGCGATGTCGTGAACGCTTCTCAGGAGGTGACGCCGTCCGCTCCGCCCATCGCACTGGTGGCGGACCTGACGCTCACGCGCCGCGAATCGGCGGATCTGTTCCGGGCCTGCCTGCGCGCGCGCTGGGTCGCCAAGCAGCCGGTCATCGCCCTGCTCCGCTCCATGTCCGAGGCCGACACGCGACAGGCCCGCAATCTCGGGGCGACGATGTGCCTGCCCGCCTTCACGGAGGCCCATGCGGTGGCCCTCGCGCTGCGCTATCAGCTCCGGCCGCAGGCGGAGGAAGCCGATCCGCAACCGATCGTGCGCGGCATCGCCCGGGCGACCGAGGTGCTCACGGGCCTGTTCACCCAGGTCCGGGACGGCGGCGCGATCAAGATGCCGATCGTCGAGGCCAGTCTCGACCCCATCCTCGCCGCGGTGCGCGAGGGCGGCCTGACCCAATGGCTCGACAGGGTCTGGACCCACGACGACGCCACCTACCAGCATTGCCTGCTGGTGGCGGGCATCGCCGCGCAATTCGTGCTGCATCTCGGCTTTCGCGACGAGGACCGGCGGCATTTCGTGCGCGCCGCGCTCCTGCACGATGTCGGCAAGGCGCAGATTCCCCTGGCCATCCTCAACAAGCCCGGGCGGCTCGATTCCGACGAGATGGCCGTCATGCGGACCCACCCGGTGATCGGCTACGACATCCTGCTGGGCAGCGATTGCGACCGCCCGACCCTCGACATGGTGCGCCACCACCACGAGGTGCTGGACGGATCCGGCTATCCCGACGGGCTGTCCGGCGCGGCGATCGCCGATCCGGTGCGCCTCCTGACGATCTGCGACATCTACGCGGCGCTCACCGAGCGCCGGTCCTACAAGGCACCGATGGCGCCGCGCGACGCCCTGTCCCTCCTGCAGAACATGGACAACAAGCTGGAGATGGGTCTGGTCCAGTGCTTCGGGGAGGCGATGCTTCCCGGCGGTTGATCCGGCGCAGGGCGTCGGCGGCCCGGGTGACCGTGCCGAGGTCGATCACGGCGCAGAAGGCCCGCACGTCGTCGAGCGTCCCGCCGAAGGTTTCCGTCCGAGCAACCATATGGTGCCCGATAGCGGGCTCCCGTCCGGCGTGAAACGCGGCTATCCCGGGGCCACGCCGCGAATCGGACGGCCCACGACGCCCGTCCCGCCCCGCCGCCCGTTGACGATCCGGAGACATTCCCCGTGAAACTGCTCGCCGCCGCCACCCTCACCCTCGGGCTTGCCGCCCCCGCTCTCGCCCAGAACGCCCCCACCCGCGATCCGGCCCAGATCCAGGCCGGCACCTATGCGGTCGATCCCGGCCACACCCAGGCCGGCTTCTCGGTCTCGCATATGGGCTTCTCGAACTATTCGGGCGGCTTCTCGGACGTGTCGGGCACCCTCGACCTACAGCCGAAGAACCCGGCCGCCAGCGTCCTGAAGGTCAAGATCCCGGTGGCGTCGGTGGCCACCACCAGCGCCAAGCTCACCGACGAGCTCAAGGGCGAGCAGTGGCTCGATGCGGCCAAGTACCCGGACATGACCTTCGTCTCCACCCAGGTGACGCCCGAGGGCAAGGACAAGGCCAAGGTCACCGGCGACCTGACCCTGCACGGGGTGACGAAGCCCGTCACCCTCGACGTCACCCTGGTGGGTGCCGGCGTGAACCCGCTCAGCAAGAAATATACGGTGGGCTTCGAGGCCAAGGGCACGCTCAAACGCTCCGATTTCGGCGTGAAGACCTACGTGCCGCTGATCGGCGACGCGTTGCACCTGAGCATCGCCGGCGCCTTCGAACGGCAGGAGTAATCCCGCCTCGCCGGCCGGGGCCGAGCACGGGGATCCCGTCGCCGGCCCGGATCCGGGCGGGCGGCTGGCCGAGGTCGCGCCGCTCGGGAGGTCCGACAGGCTGTTGTCAGGCTA
>JAKONB010000070.1 GCA_022702195.1 Beijerinckiaceae bacterium
TGCTGGCCCTGCGCCTTGGCGTAGCGCAGGGAGGCCAGGGTGTCGGCGGTCTCGCCCGATTGCGAGATGACGAGGGTGAGCCCGTCCTTGTCCAGCGGCGGCTCGCGGTAGCGGGCCTCGGAGGCGACGTCGATCTCGACGGGCAGCCGCGCCAGGGACTCGAACCAGTACTTGGCCACCAGGCCGGCGTAATAGGCGGTGCCGCAGGCGGTGATCGAGATCCGCGACAGCGTGGCGAAATCGAACGGCAGGGCCTCGGGCAGGGCGACGCGGCCCTGGGCGAGGTCGACGTAATGGGCCAGCGTGCGGCCCACCACCTCGGGCTGCTCGTGGATCTCCTTGGCCATGAAGTGGCGGTGGTTGCCCTTCTCCACCCGGAAGGCCTGGGCGACGATGCGCTGGCGCTGGCGGGTCACCGGCTGTCCGGCGATGTCGCGGATCTCGGCGCCCTCGCGCGACAGGATCGCCCAGTCGCCCTCCTCCAGATAGGTGATCTCCTGGGTGAACGGCGCCAGCGCCAGGGCGTCCGAGCCCAGATAGGTCTCGCCCGCGCCGAACCCGATGGCCAGCGGCGCCCCGTGGCGGGCGCCGATGAGCAGGTCGTCATGGCCGGCGAAGACGAAGCCCAGCGCGAAGGCGCCGTGCAGGCGCGGCAGGCAGGCGGCCACCGCCGCGACGGGGTCCAGGCCCCCCTCCATGGCGTGGCTGACGAGCTGGGCCACCACCTCGGTGTCGGTCTCGCTCTCGAAGCGGACGCCCTGCCCCTGCAGCTCGGCCTTCAGCTCGCGAAAATTCTCGATGATGCCGTTATGGACCACGGCGAGGCGCGCGGTGGCGTGCGGATGGGCGTTGGTCTCGTTGGGCCTTCCATGGGTCGCCCAGCGGGTATGGCCGATGCCGATGGCGCCGCCCAGCGGCTCGTCGCGCAGGCGCATCTCCAGGTTGGCGAGCTTGCCCTCGGCGCGCCGGCGCTCCAGCCGCCCCCCCGCCAGGGTGGCGATGCCGGCCGAATCGTAGCCGCGGTATTCGAGCCGGCGCAGGGCTTCCACCAGCTGCCCGGCCACCGCGTCCTGTCCAACGATACCAACGATTCCGCACATGGGTGGTGTCTCTCACAAACGGGCCGGCGGCCGGGGGATCGGTCCCCGGCCCCGCCGCATCGGCCGGCTTGTACCGGATCGGCACAGGCCGGCGCCAGCCAAACCGTGCCGAGCGTCACGGACAGCTTGGCGCGAATGTCTGAATCGGGCGTTGCCGACCGCAGACAAGGCACGGAATGGTTTACGGTTTTCTGGCCCGTGCCGCCTTCTCGGCCTCCAGGGCGGCGCGTCGGCCCGGCGCCCAGTCCGGGATGCTGCGCTGGCGGGCGCGCGCCACCGCCAGGGCATCGGCGGCGACGTCGGTGGCGATCACCGAGCCGGCGCCGACGATGGCCCCGGCCCCGACGCTGACCGGGGCGACCAGGGCGGTGTTCGAGCCGATGAAGGCGCCGGCCCCGATGATGGTGCGGTGCTTGTTCACCCCGTCGTAATTGCAGGTGATGGTGCCGGCCCCGACATTGGCCCCCGCCCCCACCACGGCGTCGCCCAGATAGGTCAGGTGGTTGGCCTTGGCGCCCGCCTCGAGCCGGGCGTTCTTGATCTCGACGAAATTGCCCACCCGGGCGCCGGTCTCCAGCACCGCCCCGGGGCGCAGGCGGGCATAGGGGCCGACGCTGACCCCCGCCGCCAGGGTGGCGCCCTCGAGATGCGAGAAGGCGTGGACGACGCAGCCGTCCCCGACCGTCACGCCGGGGCCGAACACCACGTGCGGCTCCACCACCACGTCGCGGCCGAGCCGCGTGTCGTGGCTGAGGAAGACCGTCTCGGGGGCGACGAGGGTGGCGCCCGCCACCTGCGCGGCCCGGCGCAGGCGCCGCTGGAGCGCCGCCTCGGCGATGCCGAGCTGGACCCGGTCGTTGACGCCCTGGGCCTCCTCCTCCGCGACATCCACCACCGCCACGCCGAGGCCGTCCGCGACGGCCAGACCCACCGCGTCGGGCAGGTAATATTCGCCCGCCGCGTTGGCGTTGCCGATGCGCGCCAGCAGGTCGAGGGCGTGGCGGCCCGCCAGGGCCATCAGCCCGGCATTGCACAGGGTGACGGCCCGCTCGGCCTCGTCCGCGTCCTTCTCCTCGCGGATCGCCGCGACCCGGCCGCCCTGCACCAGCACCCGGCCGTAGCCCTTCGGGTTCGGGGTCTCGAAGGCCAGGACCGCCACGGCGCAGCCCTGCGCCAGGGGCGCGCGCAGGCGGGCGAGGGTGGCGGCGGTGATCAGCGGCGTGTCGCCGAAGGCGATCACCACGTCGTCGTCCCCCGCCTCCAGGGCGGCGCGGGCGGCCAGCACCGCGTGCGCGGTGCCGAGGCGCTCGGCCTGCGGATGGATGCCGGCCCCTGGGGCCAAGGCGTCGATCTCGCGGGCCACCGCCTCCTGGCCCGGCTCCACCACCACGGCGATCCGGTTCGCCCCCGCCCCCCGCGCGGCGGCCAGGACGTGGCCGAGCATCGACCGGCCGGCGACGGCATGCAGCACCTTGGGCAGGTCCGAGCGCATGCGCGTGCCCTTGCCGGCGGCCAGCACGATCGCCGTGAGGCTGCGCCCGGAATGCGTGGTCGTCTGGTCCGTCATCGGAGCGTTTTCCGTATCGCCATGGCTGGTCGTCGCAGCATCGTGTCACGGGTCGGCTATCGCGCGAACCCGGTCCTTTCAAGGGCGTCATGCGACGCGGGCCGGCCCGTCGCGCGACGCCCCAGGACCGGATCGCCCCCGCGACCGAACGCTCCGGGCCGCCGCCGCGTTGAGGGACGGACGGTTCGGGGGGCCTCCCCGAACGGGCGGCGGCGGTTTAACCTCCGGTTCACCGTCCGGCATGGTAGAGGCATTCTCATTTCCATTTGCGCTGCGGCGCCGACATGACGGATACGATGATTCCGCCGATCCCAGGCCCGTCCGACCAGACCCGCCGCGACCTCCTGCGCCAGGCCGGCGCCGCGGCGCTCGCCGGCGGCCTCGCCACCCTGGCGGCGATTCCCCCCGCCAGGGCCGAGGACGCGCCGTCCCCGCCGGCGGCCGGCACCCCGTTCCAGGCAAGCCTCGTCGCCGACCTCGCCCGTGCGCTCGCCGCCCGGCCCTACGCGGCGCCCCGCACCGACGATCTGCCCGACGCGCTGGGCAGCCTCAACCGCGAGCAATATGCCGGCATCCGCACCGCGCCCGGCACGGCGATCTGGGCGCGGGACGATCTCGGCTTCACCCTCGAGCCCCTGCATCGCGGCTCGGTGTTCAAGGGCCGGGTCGCCCTGGCCCTGGTCGAGGACGGGCTGGTCCGCCCCGTGGCCTACGATCCGGCGCGCTTCGAGACCGACGGCCTCGCCCTGCCGGCCTTCAAGGACGATCCGGGCTATTCCGGCTTCAAGGTCCGGGCCCGCTTCGACGGCGGCGAACTCACCGACTTCGCGCTCTTCCAGGGGGCCTCGTTCTTCCGGCTGATCGCCGCCGGCCAGGGCTTCGGCGTCACCGCCCGCGCCCTGACCCTGCGCCCGGCCGATGCCCGCGGCGAGGAGTTTCCCGAGTTCCGCGCGGTCTGGATCGAGCGTCCCGGCCCCGGCGGCCCGCTCGTCCTGCACGCCCTGGTCGATTCGCCCTCCGCCACGGCGTCCCTGCGCATGAGCCTGCGGCCGGGCGCCGCCTCGCTCTGCGACGTGGAGGGCACGGTGTTCGCCCGCGCCGCCATCGACCATCTGGGCTTGGGCGGCATGACCACCAGCTACCTGTTCGGCCCCCACGACCGGCGCGGGGCCGACGATGCCCGGGCGGGGGCCTATGCCTCGGGCGGCCTGCAGATCCGCACCGGGGCCGGCGAATCGATCTGGCGCCCGGCGCGCAATCCCCAGACCCTGCAGGTCTCCTCCTTCCTGGACGACGGCCCGAAGGGATTCGGGCTGATGCAGCGGGCGCGCGACTACGCCACCTTCCAGGACGACGTGCAGCATTGGGAATGGCGCCCCTCCCTCTGGCTCGAGCCGCTGGCGGCCTGGGGGCCGGGGGCGGTGACGCTGCTCGAGATCCCGAGCGATTCCGAGTTCAACGAGAACGTCCTGGCCTATTGGCGGCCCAGGGCGACGCTTGCGGTGGGGGCCGAGATGCCGTTCGGCTACCGCCTGCACTGGTGCTGGCAACCGCCCGAGCCGATCCCGGTGGCGCCGGTCACCGGCACACGCAGCGGGCACGGCGCCACCGACCGGACCCGCCTGTTCCTCGTCGACTTCACCGGCGAGGGGCTGGCGGAGTCCGGCGACCTCCAGACCCAGCTCAGCGTCGGCCCCGGCGCGATCACCACCAGCACGCTCTACCGCTACCCCGCGCGCAAGACCGTGCGCGTCGCCTTCGAGCTCGACCCGCGCGGCGAGAAGGCCTGCGAAATGCGGCTGAGCCTGCAACGCGCCGACAAGCCCCTCACCGAAACCTGGCTTTATCGTTGGACCCCGTGAACGCACCCCCTTCCCTCGCGGCGGCCGCGCCGGTCGCCTTCCCCGCTCCGTTCCGGCCGGCCATGCCGCCGGAAGCGCCCCTGCCGATGCCGGTCCAGTCCCTGGAGGCGTGGGATCCGGCCGCCGGGCACAGGCCCGCGATGCGCCATCCGAGGCCCTGGCTCGCCCGGCTCTTCGTGTTCGGCGCGGCTTTCCTGCTCACCGTCTACGGCGCGCTGCAGATGTACGAGGTCGTGTCGGTCTCGGGTGGCACCACCGCCCTGCAGTACGTGCTGCTGGCGCTCTTCACCCTGAACTTCTCCTGGATCGCCCTGGCCTTCACCGGCGCCATCCTGGGCTTCCTCGTGCTCTTGCGCCGCCCCGAGGCCCCTGCCCGCCCCCCGCGCTGACCACCCGCACGGCGGTGGTGATGCCGGTCTACAACGAGGCCACCGCCCGCACCTTCGCGGGCGTCGAAGCCATGCGGGAGGCCGTGGAAGCGACCGGCCTCGGGCGGCATTTCGACTGGTTCGTGCTGTCCGATTCGACGCAGGCCGATGCCTGGATCGCCGAGGAGCGCGCCTTCCTCGACCTGCGTCATCGCCTCGGCCCCGACGCGCGCCTCTACTACCGCCACCGACCGAAGAACCACCACCGCAAGGCCGGCAATATCGGCGATTTCGTCACCCGCTGGGGCGGCCGCTACGACCACATGCTCGTGCTCGACGCCGACAGCCTGATGAGCGGTTCGGCGATCGTGGCGCTCGCCGCCGCCATGGAGGCGGACCCGGATGCCGGCATCATCCAGACGTTACCGCTGATCATCAACCGCAACACGCTGTTCGCCCGGCTCCAGCAATTCGCCGCGCGGATCTACGGGCCTGTGATCGCCGCGGGCCTCTCCGCATGGTCGGGCCGGGATGGGAATTACTGGGGCCACAACGCCATCATCCGGACCCGCGCCTTCGCGGAATCCTGCGGCCTGCCGGACCTGCCGGGCAAGCCCCCCTTCGGCGGCCATATCCTGTCGCACGACTTCGTGGAGGCGGCTCTGATCCGCCGATCGGGCTGGGCGGTGTACATGCTCCACCGCCTGCCGGGCTCGTACGAGGAGAGCCCGCCGTCGCTGATCGACGTCGCGGTGCGCGACCGGCGCTGGGCGCAGGGCAACCTCCAGCATGCGCGAGTGATCGGCGCCGCGGGGCTGCATCCCGCGACCCGCCAGCACTTCGCTACCGGCATTGCCGGCTATCTCGCCTCGCCACTCTGGCTGATGCAGCTGGTGGTCGGCATCCTGCTTGTGCTGCAGACCGCCACGGAACGGCCGGACTATTTCGGGGGAGCGGGCTTCTCGCCGGTTTTCCCGCGATTCGATCCGGTCCGCGCGCTCCAGCTGTTCGGCCTGACCATGGCGGTTCTGCTTGCGCCCAAGGTCCTGGGCCTGATCCTGGCCCTCTTGGATGCTCCGGTGCGGCGCGCCTGCGGAGGCGCCGGGCGGCTCATCCTGTCGAGCCTGGTCGAGATCCTGCTCTCCGCGCTGGTGGCCCCGGTGGCGATGGTCATCCAGTCCGGCTCGGTGATCGGTATTCTGCTGGGACGGGACACG
>JAKONB010000099.1 GCA_022702195.1 Beijerinckiaceae bacterium
GGCATGGGGCAGCGTGTCCTGCGGTGGGGTGAGGGCTTCGTGGTGCGGCGGGGCGGACGAGGATCCGGCGCGGCACCGGTGCAATCGGCGTCGCCGACGCGCCGGACCGGAGAACCGGCATGGCGTCGACGGGACGAAGGCGACGGGGGTGGTCCGCCGCGGTCGGGAACAACCCTCAGGGCGTGCAGGCTTCAGGGCGTGCAGGAGAGATCGCCGCCGGGGCACTTGATCTGTGCCCGCAGATCCGTGCTGCGCTGGCGCGTCAGCTCGGTCTGGCACATGCTGGTCAGCATCGGGGCGATGGAGCCGTTCTGGTCCGGGTTCTGGGTGTCGTAGCCGGTGCGCAGGTTGCATTCCAGATCGCGGAACGTGACCCAGGCGCGTTCGGCCGCCACGAGGTTGCGGCGGCCGGTGGCATCGAGCTTGGCGCGCAGGACGCCGTAGAGCCGGTTCAGTTCGGCGTCGGCCTGCGTGAACTGATCAGCGACGCAGGCATTCGCCTCCATCTGGTTCGGCGCGTCCGCGCAGGATTTCGTTGCCTCGGCCATGGCCGTCGCGGGGAGGAGCAGGGCGCCGAGGAGGAGGATGCGCAGCATGGGATGATCCGGCGAGGAGTAGGAGGGGGAATGGCTCGGCGCGGGCCATCGTCCCGGACGAGGCGGGCGGCTTTCGGGACGAGGCGACGCGCTACCGGTCGTCCGGCCGGTTCCCGTCGCGGGCGCGAAAGCCGTACCATCCGTCATCGGCGTCGTAGAGGACGTCGAACCCGTTCAGGAACCGTAAGCCCGTATTGACGAAGGGCGTCGGGCGTCTCGTGTTGAGGACGACGCGCTCGGGCGCCACGGGAGAGTCCGTCTCGCCGAGCACGATCGTGTAGGAGGCGGCCGGGGCCGAGCCCGCCACCGCGTCCGCGGGAAACCGGAAGCTGAGGCGCGTCCCCGTGCGCAGGTCGGTTCGTCCCGGCTCGAGGCTGTCGGCGACCTGCTCCGGCGGGAGGGTCAGGAACATGGCGGTGACGCCGGTATCGATCAGCGCGCGGCCGCAGGCGGGCGGGGTCCGGTCATCCACCGCGATGCAGACCGGTACGCCCTGCCACTCCCCCGGAATGGCGGGGTGCGGATCGAGCTTGGCGAAGCGGAACGCCCCCCGGGTGTTGGCCGCCGTCAGCCCGACATGGACGCCCCGGCGGGTCACCACGTAGCCGCGCCGGATGGGGTGATGGTCGGCCGAGAGCACGTTGAGCAGCGGATTGGTCTCGGGCGTACTCTGCGACTGGCTGTCGTTCTCGCGGCCGAAGCCCACGCCCATCATCGCCACATGCCGGGGCGCCTCCTCCGGCGTGCAGTGACGGCTGCCGCGCGTGCAGGCGATCCGGTCGACGGCCAGGACGGGGATCGGGCGCGTGGTGACGCTGCTGCCATCCGCCCCCCGGAGCGTCACCGGCGTCGTCACCCAATGCCCGATCATGATCCGGCCCGAGCTGCTGTAGGTCAGCTGGCCGGGCCGGGACGGGAGCGATTCCCGGTTCGGGATGCGGCTGGCGGAGACCACGATGCCCGTCGACCCCGTATCCATCAGGACCGGACGGACCTCGCCCCCGAACGACAGGCCGAGCCGCGGCGACTGCGCGATCGGCCCGCCGCGCTCCGGCGCAGGGAGGTATGGCAGGAACGTGCCGGCATGGTCGTGGTCGTAGGCGGGCTGGGCCGAGGCGGCCGTGGCGGCCAGGACGAGGTGGCCTCCGAGCAGCAGGCGGAGGACGGGGCGCCACGCGCGCTGCCAAGTCCTGCCCGGGATATCGTCACGCATCGCGGCCATTCCGTCGTATGAACCCATCTCCGCTCGGGGAAAGCCGAGCTCCGCTTGGCGCGACGGGGTCGCGCGGAGTTCCCCCGGGGGCAGTCCCGGTCGTTCGGTCTGGCCCCGGCGGCGAACGGACCGGACGCCGATCCGGTCGCACCAGTCCCGGTCCGGGGCGTCAACGGGTCAGGTGATAGATCGCCCGGTTGCGTTCGGCGGCCATGACGTCGTGATCCGCCCGGTCGCGCTCGGCCAGGCCGCGTTCGCGGGCGATCTCAGCGCCCACGTAGTTGCCGTCCATGGCCCGCTCGCGCGCCACGGCGAAGTTCTCGTGCGCGCGCTCCGTCGCGATCACGGCCGAGCCCCGATCGCGCAGTTCCTGCCCGAGGAACGCGCCGGCACTCTGAGCGAAGGCGGAGGTGCTGATCAGCGCAGCACATCCAGCGAGAAGAACATGTTTCATCACAAGATCCCAAGGTCGATCCGGGCGGAGAACGGCCCGGCTGGGCCGCTGCCGCGCCGTCGATGGAGGCTCCATGACCTGGAACAAGGCAGCCAACAAGAGCCGATCCGGCGATAGACTTACCGAAATTATAAGAAGCACCAACCCGGTATGGCTAACAGAGTTCCGACTTTCAGCATTCATGTCCGAGTAACAACGATTGGTTGCGAGGTGTTCAGCGGGCGATTGTCGCGAAATGCATCGCGTCATGCGGGTGATCTTGCGTGTCTGGGGTCATTGCCTCGGCTGCACTGGGGGGCCGTGCCTGAAACAAGCACCTGGTCGGTCCGCTCGTCTTCGCATCGCGGGCGGTGCGGAAGGCCCGAGGTGTGTCACCCCCATCGCCCTGGCATCCCGAACCCGGAGCGGCGGGTCGACGGGCCGGCCGCGCCGACGCGAAAAGCCGTCGGGATCGCCCCAGAAAGGCGTCGGTCCCATGAGCTCGGTTCCCGTCGCGGTCGTCGATACCGGGACAGGCGGCGATGGGAGCGTTGCTCACCCGCGACAGAGGTGAGGCCGAACCATCACGGCGATATTCATGGTTTATCAACATATCTGCCGAGGGTTGCGCTGATGCCACAGGACGGTGGTTTCAAAGACGATCACGAGCAATTCCATATGAAGCAACGTCCTCGTCCTGTACGGCGCTGGTCCAACGTATGACGATCGTATTTATCCGGGACCGTACTATGAACCGCCTTCGACGCTCGCTGCTGCTCGGCAGTTCCATGGCGGCCCTGAGTATCGTGTCCGTCTCGGCTTGGGCGCAGAACGCCGAGAAGCTTCCCGCACGGTCGGTCTCCACCAACGGCCTCACGACGGCCGACCAATTCATGACCGAGGAATACAAGAACAGCACCGGATTGAGCGCGATCAACGCGGCCGCCGCCTATGCGCGGGGCTTCACCGGGCAGGGGATCCGCGTCGCCGTGTTCGATACGGGCATTTTCGAGAGCCATCCGGAATTCGCCGGCCGGATCCTGCCCCAATCCGCGAGCGTCCTCATCGCGGCGGATGCGCGCCATCTGGAAGGCCCCTACTACACGGTGCCGCTCAACGACACGTATGGGCATGGCACGCATGTGTCCGGGATCGTGGCGGCGAGCCGCGATGGCACCGGGACCATGGGGGTGGCGTTCGACGCGTCCCTCCTGGCCATCCATGGCATCCCGCCGGTGCCGCCGAATGTCGGCGGGTTGGGACCCGACGTCCATCTGGCGACGGATTTTTCCGAGGGCTTCGACCTCGCCATTTCGGCGCAGGCGAAAATCCTGAACGGAAGTTACGGTCCCGTCGCGCAAAAGGGCAGGATCGAGACGACGAACGAACTGAGCGCGTCGCTGCTCCAGGAAACCTACGCCTACCTGAAACGGGCGGCCGATAGCGGCATGCTCCTCGTCTTCGCGGCCGGGAACAGCCGGCTGATCCAGCCCGTCATCTCCGCCGACCCGCAGGGCGACAGCTTCCTACCCTATATCAGTCCGGAGCATGCCGCGTCGGGAAAGTATCAGATCCGCAATGACGATGGGTCCCTGGCCGATCCGAGCCAGTTCGACTTCTCCGGTCTCAAAGGACACATCATTTCGGTCGTGAATGTCCAAGACGGCAAGCCCGGACAACAGAGCAATCTCTGCGGTGTCACGGCCGATTGGTGTCTTTCGGCTCCGGGTGACAACATCAATTCGACCTGGCCGACGATCTACTACGACGAGGCGACCAGAAAATATCAGGCGACGAACGGTTACAAGCTCGACAGCGGCACGTCGATGGCGGCGCCCTACGTCTCGGGGGCGGCCGCCGTCCTGATGCAGGCCTTTCCGTACCTGACCGCGCCGCAGATCGCCCAGACGATGTTCACCACGGCGACCACGCTCGGGCCACGGGAGGTGTTCGGCTGGGGCATGCTGAATCTCGGCAAGGCCATCGATGGTCCCGGCCAGTTCACCGCGACCTGGACGGTCGACACGCAAGGCTACGCGGGTCATTTCGCCAACGACATTTCCGGGCTCGGCGGCCTCATCAAGGTCGGTGCCGGCAGCCTGACGCTGTCGGGCGCCAACAGCTACGCGGGCGGCACCACCGTCGCCGAGGGCGAGATCCGGGTCGCCCGGGATGCCAATCTCGGCGCTGCGACGGGCGGTCTGCGCTTCGGCAACGGCACCCTGATCGTGACGGCGGACGGATTCGCCAGCGCCCGCTCCGTCACCCTCGACGCCAAGGGCACCATCGACGTCCGGACCGGAACCTCGACCCTCTCGGGGTCCCTCGCCGATGGAAGCGGGTCCGGCTCGTTGACCAAGATGGGAATGGGTGTCCTGGCGCTCACCGGCGCCGGCACCTATTC
>JAKONB010000122.1 GCA_022702195.1 Beijerinckiaceae bacterium
CGACGCCCTGCGCTTCGGCCTGCCGCGCCGCCCGGAGGCCGCCCACCGGCTCGACCGCGACACGTCGGGCTGTCTGGCGCTCGGCCGCCACGCCAAGGCGCTCGCCCGCCTCAACAGACTGTTCGCCATGAGCGGGAGCGTGGGAAAGACCTATTGGGCGCTGGTGGAGGGGGGTCCCGAGGCCGAGACCGGGAGCATCGATCTGGCGCTCGCCCGCCGCTCGGACGATCCGCGCTCGTGGTGGATGAAGGCGGATCCGGCCGGCGAGCCCGCGCTCACCCATTGGCGGGTGCTGGGGCGCGGCGGCGGCCTCGCCTGGCTGGCGCTGACACCGGTCACCGGGCGCACCCACCAGCTCCGGGTCCATTGCGCCGCGATGGGATTCCCGATCCTCGGCGACCCGATCTACGGCTCGGGGCCGCGCCAGGGCGGGCCGGGCCTGCAGCTCCACGCCCGCGCGCTCACCCTGCCGCTCTATCCGAAGAAGCCGCCGATCACCGTCGAGGCCCCGGCCCCGGCCCATATGAGGGTGGGGCTGGACGCCTGCGGCCGGGCGCCCGATCCGGAGCATCGGCCCGAAACGTGACTGTCACCTTTCGGGGAAAGCCGATGCTTCATGAGATCCCGGAGACTCCTCCCGGATCGGGGATCCGGGAGGAGTCTCCGGCGGGCTGATCCCCGACCCGGCGATCAGCATCCGCCCGTCATGGCCCGCGATGGTGACGTCGCGCAGCTCCCCCGCCGCCGCGTCGGGCTCCAGCCGCACCGGGGTGAACCCTTCCGTGCGGCCGATCCCGCCGCGCTCGGTGAGCACCCGGTGGCGCCGCCCCACCTCCCCCGCCAGATGGGAGGCGAGCGCCGCCGCCCCGGCCTCGCGCAGGCGGGCTGCGCGGCTCCGCACCACGTCGCCCGGCACCGGCGGCATCCGGGCGGCCGGGGTTTCGGGACGGGGCGAGTAGGGGAAGACGTGCAGGTGGGTCAGCCCGCATTCGGCCACGAGGTCGAGGGAGCGGGTGAACTGCGCCTCGGTCTCGGTGGGAAAGCCCGCGATGAGGTCGGCCCCGAACACCGCGCCGGGGCGCAGGGCGCGGACCGCGTCGCAGAAGCGGATCGCGTCGGCGCGGGCGTGGCGGCGCTTCATGCGCTTGAGGATCAGGTCGTCGCCCGCCTGGAGCGACAGGTGAAAATGCGGCATCAGCCGCGCCTCGCCGGCGATCGCCTCCATCAGGGCCGCGTCCGCCTCGATGGAATCGATGGAGGAGAGCCGCAGCCGGTCGAGGCCCGGCACGGCCGCCAGGATCGCCTGGACCAGCTGTCCGAGGCGCGACGGTCCGGCGGCCAGATCGCGTCCATAGGCGGTGAGGTCGACCCCGGTGAGCACCACCTCGCGCCCGCCATGGTCGACGATGCGGCGGACCTGATCGACCACGTCGGCCGGGGGGACGGACCGCGAATTGCCGCGCCCGAATGGGATCACGCAGAAGGTGCAGCGATGGTCGCAGCCATTCTGAACCGGGACGAAGGCCCGGGTATGCCCGGCGATGGCGGCGATCCGGGTGGGGGCGGCCTCCCGCACCGCCATGATGTCGTCCACGGCCGCGCGGGGGTGTGCCTGCTGCGCGGCAAGCCAGCTCTCGGCCCGGCCCTTGGAATCGTTGCCGACAAGGCGGGCGACTTCCGGCATGGCCGCGTAGGCGGCGGTCTCCACCTGCGCGCCGCAGCCGGTGACGACGATCTCGGCGCCGGGGCGCGCGCGCGCCAGCTTGCGGATCGCCTTGCGGGCCTGGCGCCCGGCCTCCGCCGTCACCGCGCAGGTGTTGACGATGACGAGGTCGCCCGCCGCATGGGGGGCGGCATGGGCACGCATCACCTCCGATTCGACGGTGTTGAGCCGGCAGCCGAAAGTCAGGGTCTCCACCGGCATTCAGGCCAAACCCATCTCAGGCAAGTCCCATCCCAGGCGAGGCCCATCCCTGGCGAGGCCCATCTCAGGCGAGGCCCATCTCAAGCGAGTCCCTGGAAGATCTCGGGGGCCAGAGTGTCCTCCCATTCGAGCGCCACCGGCCCGGTCATCAGAACGTGGTCGTCGGCGCGCCATTCGACCACGAGGTCGCCGCCCGGCAGGCTCACCGTGGCGCCGCGGCCGATCATCCGCAGGCGCGCGGCGGCCACCATCGTGGCGCAGGCGGCGGTGCCGCAGGCGAGCGTGAGCCCGGCGCCGCGTTCCCAGACCCGCAGCTTGATCCGGTCCGGCCCCGTCACCTGCGCCACCGAGATGTTGGCGCGCTCGGGGAAGAGCGGGTGGTTCTCCAGCATCGGGCCGATGCGGGCGAGGTCGTAGCCGTCGGGGTCGCGGTCCACGAAGAAGATCGCGTGCGGGTTGCCCATGCTCACCGCCCCGGGGGAGTGCAGGATCGGATCGTCGATGGGGCCGATCTGCAATTCGATCCGGCGGGTGTCCTGGAACGGCTCGGCCAGCGGGATCTCGTCCCAGGCGAGTTTGGGCCGGCCCATATCGACGGTGAAGGAGCGCTCGGCCACCCGCTTGACGCCCACGAGGCCGCCTCGCGTCTCCAGGGTCAGCCGGCCGCTCTCGGCCGGGCGCGCCATGGCCGGGTCGTCGAGCATCGCGTAGGCGACGCAGCGCGTGCCGTTGCCGCAGGCGCCCGATTCCGAGCCGTCGGTGTTGTAGATGCGCAGGGCGGCGTCGGTGCCGTCCGTGCGCGGATCGTGGATCACCATGAGCTGGTCGAAGGTCGAGCGCGGATGCAGCGCGATGGCCCGCGCCTCGGCGGCGCCGACCTTCAGCGCCGTGCCGCGCAGGTCCAGCACGACGATGGCGTTGCCGGCCCCGTGCATCTTGAGGAAGCGTCGATGGGCGAGTGCGTTCATGCGTGTCTGGGTGCGATCCGCCGGCCGTCCGGGCGCCGGCCGGACCGCATATAAGGCAAAGGCGGCCCCCGCGCACCGGGCCGATGCGCGCGGGTGTCCTGCTGCAACCCGCGTTGCAGGCGCGGTTGCGTTGCAGAAGCGCCGCGCCCGCTCACGTTCGTGCGCTCGGACCCGCAAGGCGGCTCGCGGGGCGCCGGGTTCGTCACTACGTTGGGACGTCCTGCGTCCCCACCGTGAAGGGGCGGCGCGATCCTTCCGGAGCGATGCCTTGACCCGCCTTCGTCCCACGTTGCTCGCCGGGTATCTCCTGCTCTCGGTTCCGGCCCTCGGCCAGAATGCGGCGCCCGTCCAGGAGGCGACCCCGCCGGCGGTGGCCAGCCCGCTGCCGACCACCACGAACCCCGCTCCCAAACGGGCCGACACGCCGGAGATCCCGGTCCCCGCCCAGGCCGGCGCCGCGCCGGCCACCGCCCCCAACGCCGCGCCGCGCACCACCCTGGTGGAGAGCCCGGGCGACGCCAACGACGTCGATGCGGTCTCGCTCCCGCCCAAGCCCGCCGCGATCCTCACGGGCCGCGCCAAGTGGGAGGAGGCGGTGCCGAGCCTCAAGGCCTCGTTCCAGCGGATCGAGGCGGATCTGGCCAAGGCCGGGATCGCCCCCACCGGCCGGCCGATCGCGGTGTTCGCCAAGACCGACGACGACGGCTTCCAGTACGAGGCGATGATCCCGATCGCGGCGATGCCGGAGCCCAAGCCCCCCGAGAATGACGGCCTGCGCTTCGGCACCACCCCGAGCGGCAAGGCCCTGCGCTTCCCGCACCGGGGCTCCTACGACGAGATCGACGGCACCTACGAGACGCTCACCGCCTACCT
>JAKONB010000132.1 GCA_022702195.1 Beijerinckiaceae bacterium
CCTGTTCCATCCCAACGACATGCGCATTCGCGAGGAGATCGTAGCGGCGTTGTTGGCCGGCATTCCGGTCCATCGCGAGTGCCGCATCGTCCGCCCCGACCGAACCGTTCGCTGGGTCGAGCTGAAGGCTGAGATCATCCTGGATGCGCAGGCCCGACCGGCACGGGCCGAGGGGATCATCCTCGACATCACGGGACGCCACGAGGCCGGGACGCTGATTCGACGCAGCGAGGCGCGGTACCAGGGGTTGGTCCGCGCCATCGCCTCCGTGGTCTGGACGGCGACGCGTGACGGATTCGCTCATTCCTGCCCCGGCTGGAGCGACCTGACCGGTCAGACCGAGTTCGAATGGTCCAACGGCGGATGGAGCAAGGCGGTCCATCCCGACGACCGGATGGCCAGCTGGCACCGCTGGTGCGCTTGCGTGACGGCAAACGCACCCTACGACGACCATTTCCGGATCCTGTGCGCAGATGGCCACTATCGCTGGTTCAACAGCCGCGGCGTCCCGATCTTCAACGAGGATCGGACGGTCCGTGAATGGGTCGGCGTGATGATCGAGGGAAGCCAGCCCGATATCGCCGGTCCGGCCTTGCCGGTGGTGCCGACGATCGAGGATATGACGGGCAGCCTGGTCCGCTCCGCACGGGCCATGCTGAATTGGTCGATCAGCGATCTGGCGCGGGCCGCTGGCGTATCTGGGTCGAGCATCAAGCGCTTCGAGGAGAACGGGGGAGGTGCCCTCCGCGAACGGACGCGTTCTGCCATCCGGACTGCCCTGGAGCAGGCCGGGATCACCTTCATCGCCCCCGGACCCGGCCAGATCGGCGTCGTCTTCGGGCCACGCTGTCAGGAGGTGGCTTCCGTGACGGATGTGGAAGCCTGCTCCGATCGCGACACCGCCGACGAAAAAGCCCCGTCGCGCGGTGACGGGGCTTCTCGAAGACTGGCCTGAGGCGCGTGGCGCTTTCCCGAAGTCTGCGCCGAGGCCGGATCGGGGCCGGTCTCGCGTGAGGCCGACCTTACTTGGCGCCGAGCAGCTCGACGTCGAAGATCAGGGTGGCATTGGGCGGGATCACGCCGCCGGCGCCGCGGGCACCGTAGCCCTGGTCGGGCGGGATGATGAGCGTGCGCTTGCCGCCGATCTTCATCGTGGCGACGCCCGTATCCCAGCCCGAGATGACTTGTCCGGCGCCCAAGGTGAAGCTGAACGGCGTGCCGCGATCGCGCGACGAATCGAACTTCTTGCCCGGCTTGCCACCCTCGTCGAGCCAGCCCGTGTAGTGGACGCTGACCTTCTGTCCGGCCTTGGGCTCGGCACCGGTGCCGACGACCTCGTCGCGGTACTTGAGGCCAGAGGGGGTGGTCACGGTCTCGGCGGCGGATGCGGCTGCTGTCATGGCGAGAAACAAAGCTCCGGTGATGGCGAGAAACGGACGAGACATAAAGCAGGTTTCCTGTCTGGCGTACCGAGGGCGCGGCTTAGCACGGACAGGCGCCTGGCGTCATACGAAGTCCGATGGAGCTCTCCGGGAGGGTGGCGTTCGGCTTCGCTCAGGCTCCGCGCCGGCTTGCCGACCCTGCCACGCCTCCGATGGAGCGGAGGCTGGATCATCGCTTGCCCAGCAGACGCTTCGCCTCCCTGCGCGCGTGGTTCTCGAACCGGGCGAGACGGATGCGGCGACCCAGGCCAACGAGGCCGCGTCCGGCATCCGGAGCCGCCACGATCTCGGCGATGGTCACCTGTTCGCGATAGAGGCTCTCCAGCGCCGAGCCGCCGAGCGTGGCGGAATCGAGCCGGCTGGCGAAGCCGGTCTCGTGCAGGGCGCGTACGATCTCGGCTTCGAGCACGAGGCCCGGGGCCTGCGCCCGTTCGGCCTCGTCATGGGCCGTCTTGAGCAGGAAGGCCGTCCCGCCGGTCTCCAGCGCGAGACTGATCGCCAGGGGGCGCCCGTCGCGGGCAAGGATGTCGGCCCGGCCACGGACCGGCCCGTCCGCCCGGCCGAACAAGCGCCGGGCGAAGGTCGCCCCCGCCGGGGTGCAGGCCATCGCCGTCCTGGCCCTGCCCTTCCAGCCCGCGCGCTCGAGCACGAGGAAGGCCTCCACCGCCTCGGCCAGGGGGGCGGCCTCGGTGAGGCTGGTGAACGTGACCGCGCCCCCCTCGCCGAGCCGACGCTGGCGCCGGCGCAGATCCTTCAGGCGGGAGCGATGCGGATGATGGTCCAAGAAGGCGGCATGATCGGCGTACCGTTCGCAGACCGGACGGCAGAACCGGCCGACCTCACCCCAGGCCCACCCCTTCGCCACCATCGCGGCGAGGAGGGCCGCGCCGGGCGCAGTGTCGAGGGCAAGGAGCGGCCAGCGCCAGGGTCGTCCCTGCGCGGCCATGCGCAACCCGTCGACCAGCGTCGGCAGGATGGCGGGGTCGCCGACCAGGGGGGCCGTCGTGGTGACGAACGGGGACAGGAAGGGCTGGGCCACTGGAGCGCCGAGCCCGCAGAGGTCATGGGTGGTCCGAAACGGCAGCACCGCCTCGAGCCGCCCTCCGCGTCGGACCACCAGGACCGAGAGCCCGTCGGGGGCCAGGCCACCCGCCAGATGGGCCTCCATCACCGGCCGGGTGTAGTAGGGATGCGGATCCAGGGCGCGCCCGGCCAGATCGTCCCAGGCGTGCCCCTCGGCGAGCAGGGACGCAAGCGGGACGCATTCGGCCCGCGGCGCCACCGCTTCCGCGGCAGAGGCGTTCGCGGCGCATCCATTCGTGACGTCGACGCGGACACTCACGGAACGACCTTGGCGAAAAGGCCCGCATAGACCGGCGTCGCCAGCCCGTGGACCGACCGGGCACACAGCGCCATGGCGAAGCCGCGCGCCGTGGTGGCGATCGCCAGGGCCCAGGCGGCGCCGAGGACGCCCAGCCAGGGAATCAGCGCGAAGCACAGGGCGGCGGCCAGACCCAGCATCGCCACGGTGACCACGGCGCAGAGCCGCTCCCCGCCCAGCATGTTCAGCAGGTCTTCGCCCGGGCCGAAGGTGCTGGCGGCGACGCTTCCGGCGACCAGGATGGCGAGGATCGGCAGACTGTCTCGGAATTCGGGGCCGAAGAGGCCGAGCAGCAGGGGACCCACCGCGATCACCCCGAGGCCGATTAGGAGCGTGGCCGCGAGGGTCAGACGGGCCTGGAACCGGACCAGACGCGCGAGCCCCTGCCGGTCGCCCGCCGCGTGGGCGGCGGTGAAGCGCTGGGCGGTGGCGGCGGTCGCGGCGAAATGGACGAAGACCACGAATTGCTGGATTCGCGTCGCGGCGAAATAAAGGCCCACCGTGGCGGGCGGCATCAGCAGGCTCAGGGCCACCACGTCGACGACATTGAATCCCGCACTGGCAAGGTCGCTCGCGGCGATCGGCAGGCACGCGCCGAACCAGCGTCGCCACGCATAGCAACGCAACCCAGGCTGCAACGCGCGTTGCAGCCGCCGGATCACGGAGACCGCCTGGATCGCGACCGCGACGCCGGTCGCCACCAGGGTGCAGGCGACGGCGACCCAGGCTTCGGCGGGAGCCCCGAGGGCGACCGCGCCCAGCATCGCGGTCATGATCAGGCCTTGCCGCAGCAGGTAGGGCGGCGCGATGGCGAGCACCGCCCAGTTCTGGCTCCGGGCCAATCCCTCGCAGTAATCCTGAAGGGCGAAGAGCGGCAGCACGAGAACCGCGACGAGGAGCGGCGTGGCATAGGCGCCCTGGAGCAGGCTGCCTTCGCACCAGACGAGACCCAGCCCCGCCAGGGCCACCAGGATCGAACAGGTCAGGGTCACGGCCGCGCCGCCGATCACGTATCCGCGCACCAGCGCCAGGTCGCCCCGCGCCTGATCCGCCGGCAGGAACCGGCATGCCCCCTGCGACAGGCCGAGGGTCGAGGAATGGCCGAGGATCGCGATCCAGACCCAGAGGGCGGCGAAGATGCCGTATTCGGTGCCGCCCATCAGGCGGGCCATCGTCACCTGCGCCACGTAGGCGAAGCCGGCCGAGGCGATGCGGATGGCGAAGACGTGGATGGCCGCCCCCGCCGCGCCCATTCGCAGGGCGCGCAGGCGGCCGAGCCCGAGGCCGAGGGCCGAGCCCGCAATCCTGTCCGTCGCTGCGCTCACTCCAGACCCCCGTCCGACTCGTCCGGATCTAGGAGAATGGCGTTGCGGGCCAGTTAAGCCGCGTGGTTAAGCGGGCGTGTCGACGCCCTAGGGTTGTCCCGCCGGCCGGGGCGGGACGGAGGCCTTGGCCGCCGCATCCTTCGGGGACACGATGATCGCCCCGGGGGCCGAGCCCGTGGCGTCCGGGTCCGGTTGCAGCAGCGACAGGGTGATGGCCCGCGTGACGTGCTCGGCCATGCAGCGCAGGCCGAGATCGTTCAGGCGGAACTGCTTGCCGAGCATGTGTTCCTCGCCCTTGTCGCCGCGGGCGGAGAGATACCGCATGGCCTCGTAGCGCTGGACCAGCGGCACGCCCTCGCGGGTCGCGACCTCCTGCACCCTGCGCACGACGCTGCTGTAGTAATCGTCGGCGGCGAGGCTCGCCGTATAGATCGGGTTGACCAGGACCACGTCGATCTGATGAGACTTGATCCATTGCACCGTCTCGTCGAGGGCGCTCCCGAACGCGTCGAGATCGACGCGGGCCAGCGCGTCCTGGGTTCCGACCTGCCAGATCACCAGATCGGGCTCCACCTCCGCCACCATGTTGCGCAGGCGCTCGCCCGCGCCGGACGCGATCTCCCCCTGCAGGCCCCGGCTCTCGATCACCACGTCGACCTCGGGCAGCGAGCGCTCCAGCGCGGTCTCGAGCTTGACCGGGTAGGAGGCCGACGCGCCGGGACCGGCCGAGGTCGACCCGATGGCCAGCACCCGCACCGGCCGCTTCTCCTTCAGGGCGAGCTTCACCGCCCCGAGCTTGGCCAGGGTGTAGAGCTTCGAGCCCGGCACGCGGCATTCGGGGGAAAGGGTCACGTCGACCGTCTCCGGACCGTCCGTGGTCTTGGGGGGCGAGACAACGGTCGCCGCGCCCTGTGCCCACGCGGCGGTGGCGGCGAGCATCAGGCCGGCTGCGAGGAAGACCGAGGCTTGCGGGAGCGCCATTCGACGAACCATGCGGTGAAACCCAGAGCGAACAGGCCCGACCCTACGACGAATAGATCGATGAGGACACCGCCGCCGGTGGAGAACCGGATGAGCTGAGCCGCAAGACTGAGGAGCGAACCGATGGAAAAGACGGCGAGCGAATTGCGCCCGAGTGACACGAGATACCCGGTCACGGGGCCGAGGCGGGGCGCCAGGACTGCGTAGAGGGTCTGGAAGGCCAGCAGGACACCGACGAAGTGGATCAGCCGGGCGGGCGAGAGGTAGGTCTTGTCGAAGGTGAAGACGAGGCGCGGCTCCGGTACCATCATCGGATCGGGCCGGATCTCAAGGACCGCCAGGGCGATTCCGGTGACGACGATGACGATTCCCACGGGCACCAGGCGCACGGACCAGAGCCGCATCCAGGCCGTATGCCGGTTCACGTCCTGCGCCACGAAACCGAGCACCAGGAGCACTTGCCAGCACAGGGGATCGAAGAACCAGTCTCCCTCCCCCGGCCAGGCCGGCAGGTTCCATTCGAAGACCAGGCTGGACGCGTAGAGCGCCACGGAGAGGCCGAGGGCCGCGACCCGGCTGACCCGGGCCACCAGGACGAAGACCGGCGCGATCCCGAGCAGCACGACATAGAGCGGCAGGATGTTGAAGAAGCCGAGCTGGTGGGTGAGCAGCACGAAGCCCACCATGGTCTGGATCGGGTCGGCGAAGAAGCCGCCGGCATTGTGCCATTCGAGCAGCAACGGGTTGTCGAGGTAGAGCGCGGTTCCGGCGATCATCGCCAGGGCGATGGCCATCGTGGTGATCTGAGCGCGGTAGACCTCGACGGTCCGCGACAGCAGGCGCAGCACGCTCTTGAGGCGGGGCTCGGGCTGGCCGTCGCGGCCGCGCGTGGCGATCCCGATCGACCAGCCTGCCAGAAACACGAACAGCTCCGCCGCGTCCGAGATCCCGTATTGCGAGTAGGTGTAGCGCTCGAAGGTGTTGCCCGGGATGTGGTTCACGAAGATCGTGACGAGGGCGAGACCACGCCAGAAGTCGATCGCGTTGGGTTCGCGCATCGGTGGTTCGGGCTCCGGCGACTCGAGGGGGCAGGCGGGTGCGGCCGGGGCCGACCTCGCGTGGCGAAGGCCGGCCCTGATACGGCGTGGCCGACGATCTGCAAAGGGGATCGGCGCCGATCGCCCGGCCAGCCGCCCGGCCGCGCAGGGCCGGGCGGGCGACGCGCGCCGTCCCGACCGGGCTTATCGGACGATCCGGTCCAGCCGGTTGTTGACGAAGAAGTACAATTCCTTCGCACCGGGCTCGTTGTAGAGCACCTGGACCTCCCGGCCCGACCGCCCCTCGCCCACCAGCACGTCGGTGGGCGGCTTGCCCTTCAGACGCACCAGTTCGCATTCGCCGATGCCGAGTTCCAGGGCAGCCGCCGCGTTCGGCACCGGCCCGGTGCAGCCGCCATCGCCGGTCAGGACCGGTCCCGAGACGGTCGGAGCCGGCGGCGATACGGGGACGGGAGAGACGGCGACGGGAGACGGCGCGGGCGCTCCGCGCTCGGTGGCGGTGCAGGCGCCGAGGGCGACGACCGCGCCCGCGAGCATGAGGGCGCGGGCGGGGCGTCGAGCGGGCGGAGCGATCACGGCATGTCCTTCGGGGCCGGGTTGGCGCGGGCGGCCAGGGCCGCCGCGAACAGGGCGGCGGCGTCCCTGTGGAAGGCCGCGCGCGAATCCGGGCGGGAATAGAACATGTGGCCGCCGGGGTACACCGCGAGCGAGAGCCGTCCCTGGCCGCCCAGGGCCGGCATCTGGTCGAGCTGCAACTTCGAGGCGAAGTACGGGGTCACCAGATCGGTGAATCCATGGGCCACGAGGACGCGCAGATTGCCGTCGAGCGCCATCGCGCCCCGCAAGGCCCCGAGCGATTCGGGCGCCGTGCGCCCGCCGCCCCAGGTCCAACCGCGGTTCACGGCGGTGTTGAGGAGCTCGTAACGCAGGTCGGGCACGCGGTAGTTCAAGGTCGACTGATAGAGCGCGATCATCGCACTGGTGAGCGGCGCCTGGAGGGCCGTGAGCAGCGGATCCTCGAACCCGGAATGCGGGGCCGTCGGGTCCGGATCCCAGCCGGTCACGCCGGTATCGTAGGCACTGGCGACGCGCCCGTCCTCACGGCCGATCTCGCGCTGGACGCTGTTGCCGCTGAGCCGCCCGGCCTGACGGCGGACGAAGGTCGGGTCGAGCCCGGTCATCGCCGCGACGCGCTCGGAGAGCCGCGCCACGGCGGCCGTGTCGGCGGGCCCCTTCAGCAGGTCGGCCAGATAAGGGCCGGTCGCATAGGCCTCGCTCTCCGCCAGATTCTGCCGGCTCGGGGTGCCCCCCGCCCGCTCGATCGCCGCCGCGGCGAAGGACGGAAGCTTGACGACGTGGCCCCAGGGCGTGGTGCGGGGCGATTGCAGCCACGCGAAGTCGAGGACCGGCGAGAGCAGGACCATGCCGGACAACCCGACCCCGATCTCCTCCTGAAGCTTGGCGGCGATCAGCGGTCCGCGAAACCCGCCATAACTCTCGCCCACGTAGAATTTGGGGGAGGCCATCCGATCGTTGAGCCGGAGCCAGCGGGCGATGGACGAGGCCAGGGTGGAGGCGTCGGAATCGATGCTCCAATAGCGCTTGCCGTCCCCGTCGGCCGCCCGGCTGTAGCCGGTGCCCACCGGATCGAGGAAGACCAGATCGGTGAAATCGAGCCAGGTCCCGTCATTGGGCACCAGGGCGATGGGGGCCGACGGGCTGATGCTCGCGCCCTCCACCGGCAGGCGCCAGGGGCCGATCGCGCCGATGTTGAGATAGGCCGAGGCCGCGCCCGGACCGCCGTTGATCGCGAAGGTGACGGGGCGCGGCGCGTCGCCGGCATCGCTGCGGGTGTAGGCGATGAAGCCGATCTCGGCCTGGAGCTTGCCCGCTTCGTCCACCAGCGCGAGGCTTCCGGCCTTGGCCGTGAAGGCGATCTGGCGACCGTCCGGCAATGTGATCCTGTGATCCGTGGATGCGTCGGCGGGGAGCTTGCGGCCCTCCGGCCCCCGGCGCGATTCCGTCGCCGGGCGATCCCCGCCTGGGGGGGCCGGCTGCGCCGCGAGCGGCCCCAGGGCGACCAGAAGCGCCGACAATCCGATCGCGAGGCGTCTCATGAGCTGTCCTTGTCCGGCGCGGGGCGGTTCGCGGGGCGAACCCGGCGATCCCCGCATGTCAGGCCTTCTTTTGCCAGCGCCCGTCCTCGTCCTGCTGCCAGTAGGCAATGGTGTGACCGGCCGCCTTGGCGGCCTTCCACTGCTCACGGGCGCGCAGGAGTGCCTCCTGGTCGGTCCCGTCGAACAGGATGCACAGGCGGGCGTAGCTCTCCGCATCCTCGGGCAAGGGCGCGCCCTCGACGAGGAAGCGGATCGACGCACCGTTCGGATTGGTGTCCCGCAGGGTCAGCACCACCGGCTGGCTCGCGGCATCGACGTCCCGGTCGGTGCCGTGCGGCAGGAAGCTGTCGTCGCTGTAGGTCCAGAGCTGGTCGTCGAGGGCCTGGAGCCGCTCCTCGCTCGCGGCCTGGACCACCGCGCGCCACTGCCGCGCGAGGGATCGCTCGATCAGGTTCGGAAGCACCTGCTCGAGGGGCTGGCGTTGAAGGTGGTAGAAGAGGATTTCGGTCACGCTGTGCGCCTTGGACCACCCGGCCGCGAAGGGAAGGCCGATTTCCTTGAAACGTGTTTCGCATCGCGACGCGACACGAATCGGACCGATGGCTGCTCCTCGGCGTGACGCGCGGGCCACACCGCGGCGCCAATGATGCAGTGCCGCAATTCAAGACAGGATTCGTCAACCAAAAGACATTATCAGACCGGATATGCAACCGGGCCGCCCGGTCGACGCCCCGTCGCCGGGTTCTCCCTCTCCGCCTCTTTCCACAGACGTCCGCACGCGGTCGGCCCGATCGCCCGATGCGGCCACATCAGGACCGACCCCGTGAGCTTCACCGTCCGCGCGCGCGTATCCGCACGTCAGTTCTCCTTCCAGCATCTGTCGATGCTGGGGGCGCTCGACCAGAGCCTGACCTTGCTGAGCGCCGGAATGTCCGATGTCCGGATCGTCGACGCCAATGGTCGCATCTTCAGCCCGACCTCGTTTCACCAGGTCCTGTTCGGAGCGGCCCCCGTGGCGACGCCGACCGTGAACGCCGCCGCGCAGATATCCGCCAAGCTCGCCGCCTAGAGCGGCATCTCTCGAGCGAAAGCCGGAGACCACCTTTCGGGACGATGCTCTCGGCAAGCGCGTTGCCTGCGTCTGGCGGGAACGGCCGGGCCGTTCCCGCGGTCCGGCTCAGACGAGCCGGCTCTGCACGATGGCGGCGCCGATGAAGCTGCGGAACAGCGGGTGCGGCTCGAAGGGGCGCGATTTCAGCTCCGGGTGGAACTGGACGCCGATGAACCAGGGATGGCCAACATGCTCCACGGTCTCCGGCAGGAGGCCGTCCGGTGACAGACCGGAGAAACGCAGGCCCTTGGCCTCCAGGCAGGCGCGATAGGCCATGTTGACCTCGTAGCGATGGCGATGGCGCTCCGAGATCTCGGTGGTGCCGTAGATCTCGGCGATCCTGGAATTCGGATCGAGGCTCGCCTTGTAGGCGCCGAGCCGCATGGTGCCGCCGAGGTCACCGGCGGCCGCCCGCCGCTCGAGTTCGTTGCCCTTCAGCCATTCGGTGAGCAGGCCGACCACGGGCTCCCCGGTCTCGCCGAATTCGGTGGAATTCGCGTCCGGTACGCCGGCCAGGGAGCGGGCCGCCTCGATCACCGCCATCTGCATGCCGAAACAGATGCCGAAATAGGGAATCTTGCGCTCGCGGGCGTAGCGCGCCGCGCGAATCTTCCCCTCGGCGCCGCGCTGGCCGAAGCCGCCCGGCACCATGATCCCGTGGATTCCCTCCAGGAACGGCGCCGGATCCTCGTTCTCGAACACCTCGGCCTCGATCCATTCGAGGTTGACCCGCACCCGGTTGGCGATGCCGCCATGGGTCAACGCCTCGGAGAGCGACTTGTAGGCGTCCTTCAGGCCCGTGTACTTGCCCACGATGGCGATGGAGACTTCGCCCTCGGGGTTCTTCACCCGCTCGGAGATGGTGCGCCAACGCGACAGGTCCGGCTCGCCCACCTGCTCGATGCCGAAATGCGACAGCACCTCGCGGTCGAGGCCCGCCTCTCGGTAGGAGAGCGGCACGTCGTAGATCGACGCCACGTCCCGCGCCTCGATGACGGCGGTCTCGCGCACGTTGCAGAACAGGGCCAGCTTGCGGCGCTCGTCGCCGGGGATCGGCCGGTCGCAGCGGCAGAGCAGCATGTCGGGCTGGATGCCGATGGAGCGCAGCTCCTTGACCGAGTGCTGGGTCGGCTTGGTCTTCAGCTCGCCGGCCGACGGGATGTAGGGCAGCAGGGTCAGGTGCACGAAGGCGGTGGCGCCGCGCGGCAATTCCTGGCCGAGCTGACGGATCGCCTCGAAGAACGGCAGGCCCTCGATGTCGCCCACCGTGCCGCCGATCTCCACGAGGACGAAGTCGAACGCTTCGTTGCCCTCGAGCACGAACGCCTTGATGGCGTTGGTGACGTGGGGAATCACCTGGATCGTCGCGCCGAGATAGTCGCCGCGCCGCTCCTTGGTGATGATGTCGAGGTAGATCCGGCCGGTGGTGATGTTGTCGGCCCGCGTCGCCGGCAGGCCGGTGAAGCGCTCGTAATGGCCGAGATCGAGGTCGGTCTCCGCCCCGTCATCGGTGACGAACACCTCGCCGTGCTGCGTCGGGCTCATCGTGCCCGGATCGACGTTGAGGTAGGGATCGAGCTTGCGCAGGCGGACCTTGTAGCCCCGCGCCTGGAGCAAGGCCGCGAGGGCGGCCGATGCGAGACCCTTGCCGAGCGAGGAGACCACGCCGCCGGTGATGAAAACGTACCGCGTCATGGGCCTCGCTCCATAAACAAGGGTGGGCGATTCGCCAAACCACAAAAACGCTTATCCCCCGCGATGCCGGAGCATGCGCGGGGCCTGTTCGTCACGGGTCGGAATCGAAAGGGTCATGGATGCCCGGTCGAGCCCGACCGCCATCCCACATGGTCGCCCACCCTGGCGGGAAGGCGTCGTCGTCTCGTCGGACCGCGACGCGCTCAGCGCGATTGCGGCGCCTGGGGAACCGTGGGGGCGGCCGGCTCGGACGGTGCGGGGCCGGGCTGGGCCTGCCGCAGGGTGTCGAGCAGGTTGCCGGCATTCGGCTGCGTGGCGGGCTGCGACGTCTCGGTGCCGTCGAGGATGGAGCGCGGGGCCGCACCCCGGTGGGACAGCACGGCCAGCGCCATGCTCGTGGTGAAGAACAGCGCCGCCAGGATCGCCGTCGCGCGGGTGAGCGCGTTGGCCTGCCCGCGGCCGGTCATGAAACCGGTGACACCGCCGCCACCGCCGCCGCCGAGCCCGAGGCCGCCCTCGGAGCGCTGCAGCAGGACCACGGCGATCAGCCCGAGGACGACGATGAGGTGGATCGAGATCAGGACGGTCTGCATCGGATTTCCAGGCGCGGCGCCGACGGGCATCGCATGGGGGATCGGGCCGGGCGCGAGGCCCACCGCATATCCGGCGGGCTGTTACACCAGATTGCGCCGGAACGCCAACCGGCCGGATGTCACCGCGGCCGGCGGTAATCGTAGCGGTAGAGTTCCTGCGTGAAGCCGAGCGCGTGGTAGAGGGTCCGGGCCGGCGCGTTCTCGGCGGCGACCTGGAGGCATGCGCCGGTGGCGCCCTCCCCGACCCCCCAGGACATCAAGGCCCGGATGACGGCGGCGGCGTGGCCCTGGCGGCGGCGGTCCGGCCGGGTCACCACCGATTCGAACACCAGCAGACCACGATGCACCGCGGCGTACGCGACGGCGGCCGGCTCGCCTCCCACCTGGCGACGGGCGAAGGCGGCCGGCACGACGATGCGGCCGAGCGAATCGCGATAGAGGTCGAGGACCGGGCCGGCGCCGATCCCCTCGCAGGCGGCCCAGGCGGCGAACCAAGGCGCATCCGGCCTCGGCAGCAGGGTGATTCCGTCCCCCACCGGCGTGGCGTGGCCGGTCAGCCCGGCCCAGAGCGTGCACGCCTCGCCCGCGACGCTGTAGCCGAGCTGGTCGCAGCAGGCCGCCATCTCCGGCGCCAGGCCGGGCACGCGGACGATGAGGGGACGGCCGAGGCCGCCATAGAGGCGAGCGGCCTGCGCGATCACCGTTTCGGGGGCGTCGCGCCAGCCTCGCAGGGGATTGATCGAATTCACCCGGCGGGTCGGACCGCCGGCCGCGCGCAGCAGCCAGCCGCCCAGGACCACCTCCACCCCCGACGGCCGCGCGGCGAGGCAGGCCTCTTCGGCCGCCCAGCACAGGTCCTGCGAGGCTCGGGAGTCCATCGCCGACGGTCCGTCGATCCGCCGCTCAGCGCGCGTAGGCGTTGGCGATGCCGATGAAATCCTCGGCCACGAGGCTGGCGCCCCCGACCAGGGCACCGTCGACATTGTCTACGGCCATCAAGTCCCGGGCGTTTCCGGGCTTCACCGAGCCGCCATAGAGGATGCGGACCTTCGCGGCCTCCGGGCCGATGAGTTGGCCGAGCATCTCCCGCAGGGAGGCGTGGACTTCGGCGATATCGGCGGGCGTCGGGGTGAGGCCGGTGCCGATGGCCCAGACCGGCTCGTAGGCGATCACCGTATCGGCGCCGGTGGCGCCTTTCGGCACCCCGATGGCGAGCTGCGCGCGCACGATGTCGAGGGTCCGGCCCTCCTCGCGCTCCTCCTTGGTCTCGCCGACGCAGATGATGCCGCACAGGCCCGCGCGCCGCGCGCCGAGCGCCTTGGCATGGACGCCGTCATCGGTCTCGTGATGATAGGCACGCCGCTCGGAATGCCCGACGATGACGTATTTCGCCCCGAGATCGGCCAGCATCTCCGCCGAGATGCTGCCCGTGAAGGCGCCGCTGGGCTTGGCATGGAGGTTCTGGCCGCCGATGGCGATCGGCGACCCGTAGACGGCGGCGACGCAGGACGAGATCAGGGTCGAGGGCGGGCAGATCAGGACATCGACGCGGTCGAGCAAGTCCTTGGGTAGATCTTTGCGCACGGTCTCGACCACGCCGATCGAACTGCGCAGACCGTTCATCTTCCAATTGCCGGCAACCAGAGGCCGTCGACCCGCCATCGTCATGCAATCCCTCTCGATCCGATCCGGTTCAATGCGGGTTCGGCCCTAACAGAGCGGATCGGAGGGCGCAAACCGAGCCCGGGCTTTTCGCGGGCGGCCTTTGCGGAGACGCCCGGATGGTCTATCGCGGGCGGCCCTCATGGACGAGGCGGGTCCCTTCCGGGCGCTCCCGCTTCCGAAAGACCGACAACCGGACGTTTCGATGCTGCAGAACATGCGCAACGCCAGCCAGCATTGGCTCGGCAAGATCATCCTCAGCGTGGTCTTCGTCTGCCTGATCTCCGGCGTGGCGATCTTCGGCGTCGAGGACTTTTTCCGAGGTGCATCGACCACGACCGTGGCGACGGTCGGCAAGGCGCAGATCTCGGCGGAGGCCGTGCGAACCGCCTATCAGAACCAGCTTCAGCGCTACCAGACCCAGACCCGCCGGAGCCTCACGCCGGATCAGGCGCGGGCGCTCGGGCTCGACCGGCAGGTGCTCGCGCAGCTCGTGAGCGAGGCCTCCCTCGACCAGCAGACCGCGTCCCTGGGGCTGAGCATCCCCGATTCCGCCGTCCTGCGCGCGATCCGGGAGGAGAAGAGCTTCCAGGGGGCCGACGGCCGATTCGACGCGAGCCTGTTCTACCAGACCCTGCAGCGGGCCGGCATCACCGAAGCGACCTTCGTGCACGAGCAGCGCGCCGTGGCGGCGCGCCTCCAACTCGCCGAGGCGGTGGCGGCGGACCTGCATGTGCCCCAGGCCCTGCGCGAGGCGGTTCACCGTTATACCACCGAGCGCCGCGCGGTGTCGGTGATGCTGCTGCCGCCCTCCGTCGCCGGGGAAATCCCCGCCCCCACCGAGGACGAGCTGAAGGCCTATTACGAGGAGAACAAATCGGCGTTCCGCGCCCCCGAATTCCGCTCCGCCACCCTGCTCGTGCTCGATCCGCAGGCCATCGCCAAGACCGTGACGGTGAGCGACGAGGACATCGCCAAGCGCTACGACGCCGAGAAGGCGAGGCACCGCACGCCGGAGCGCCGCACCATCCAGCAGATCGTGTTCCCCGACGCGGCGGCGGCGGAAGCGGCCCGCAAGGCGATCGAGGGCGGCGAGAAGCCGTTCGAGGCGGTCGCCGCCGAGGTGGGGGGCGACCCCCAGAACCTGTCGCTCGGCACGCTGAGCAAGGCCCAAATCTTCGACCCCGCCGTGGCCGACGCCGCCTTCGCCCTCGCCAAGGACGCGGTGAGCGCGCCGGTGAAGGGCCGGTTCGGCACCGTCCTCCTGCGCGTCACCGCGATCGAGCCGGAGACGGTGCAGACGCTGGCCGACGCCTCCGCCGACATCCGCAAGGAGATCGTCCAGCAGCGCGCCGCCAACGGGATCGACGAAGCCCATGACGCGATCGAGGACCAGCGCGCCAACACCAAGCCACTCGCCGACATCGCCAAGGAGCGCGCTCTGCCGCTGCTGACGATTCCCGCCATCGATGCGCAGGGGCGTGACCCCGCCGGCAAGATCGTGGAGGGCATCCCCGATTCCGACACCACCTTGGCCGCCCTGTTCCGCGCCGAGATCGGAAGCGACAGCGAGGCCCTTCGGATCAAATCCGGCGGCTACGTCTGGTACGACGTGACCAATATCGACCGGACCCACGACAAGCCCCTCGACGAGGTCCGGGCCGAGGTGACGGCCCGCTGGCGCGCGGCCGAGACCGCCAAACGTCTCGTGGCGAAGG
The DNA here is from genome assembly GCA_022702195.1 of Beijerinckiaceae bacterium. GTDB lineage: Bacteria > Pseudomonadota > Alphaproteobacteria > Rhizobiales > Beijerinckiaceae > Methylobacterium. The sequence continues at coordinate 15,084 of JAKONB010000132.1, forward strand.
CCAAGGAGCTGGTCGCCAAGCTCGACAAGGGCGAGGCGGTCGACGCGGTGGCGGCGGAGGCCGGCCTCACGGTCCAGACCCTGTCGGACATCGCCCGCAGCCAGCCGCAGCCGCCGCTGACCGCCGACATCGTCAACCGGGTCTTCACGACCCCGGTCGACAAGTCGGCTTCGGCCGAGGCCGGGGAGTCCCGCGCGGTCTTCAAGGTGACGGCGGCGACGATGCCGGCCTACGTCCCGGGCTCGCCCACCGATGTGGACAACGCCAAACGCTTCCAGGCGTCGTTGGCGGACGACATCCTGGGCGAGTACATCGCCGACGTGCAGAAATCGGCCGGAATCACCATCAACCAGGCGGCGTTCCGCCGGGCCATCGGCGGCGAGTACTAGGCGTCCATGTCCCAGACCACGTCCCATGAGGCGGAATACGCGGCCTTTCGCCAAGCCTACGAGGCGGGGCGCCCGACCCTGCTCAACCTGACCCTCGTCGCCGACCTGGAGACGCCGGTCGCCGCCTTCCTGAAGCTGCGGGCGGTCCATGCCGGACCCGCCTTCCTGCTCGAATCCGTCGAGGGCGGCGCCGTGCGCGGCCGCTACTCGATGATCGGCCTCGATCCCGACCTCGCCTGGCGCTGCCGTGACGGCAAGCCGGAGATCGCGCGCGGGCCGGACCTCACGGACTTCGCGCCCGAGGACGGCACGCCGCTGGCCAGCCTGCGCGCCCTGATCGCCGAGAGCGCCATCGGCACCGAAGCCGGCGCCGAGGCGCTGCCTCCGATGGCGGCCGGCCTGTTCGGCTATCTCGGCTACGACATGGTCCGCGCCATGGAGCAGCTCGGGACACCGAACCCCGACCCGCTCGGGGTGCCGGACGCGATCCTGGTGCGTCCGCGCCTCATGGTGGTGTTCGACGCGGTGCGCGACCTGATCACCGTGGTCGCGCCGGTCCGTCCCGCTCCCGGGATCGACGCGCGGGCCGCCTACGAGCGGGTGCTGGCGCGGCTCGAACACGTCGCCGAGACCCTGGAGGGGCCGCTGCCGATCGAGGCCCGGATCGATCCGACCGAGATCCCGCACCCGGAGCCGGTCTCGAACACCACGCCGGAGGCCTATCTCGGCATGGTGGCCCGGGCCAAGGAGTACATCGTCGCCGGCGACGTCTTCCAGGTGGTGCTGTCGCAGCGCTTCGAGGCGCCGTTCGCGCTGCCGGCCTTCGCCCTCTACCGCTCGCTCCGCCGCACCAACCCGGCCCCGTTCCTGTGCTACCTCGATTTCGAGGGGTTCCAGGTGGTGTGCTCCAGCCCGGAGATCCTGGTGCGGGTGCGCGAGGGGCGCGTCACCATCCGGCCCATCGCCGGCACGCGGCGACGCGGCGCCAATCCGGCCGAGGACAAGGCCCTGGCCGAGGAACTGCTCGCCGATCCGAAGGAGCGTTCCGAGCACCTGATGCTGCTCGATCTCGGCCGCAACGATGTCGGCCGGGTCTCGAAGATTGGCTCCGTCACCGTCACGGGGTCGTTCTTCCTCGAATATTACAGCCAGGTCATGCACATCGTCTCGAATGTCGAGGGTGAGCTCGATCCGCGCCACGACAATCTCGGGGCGCTCGCGGCCGGCTTTCCCGCCGGTACCGTCTCGGGGGCGCCGAAGGTGCGGGCGATGGAGATCATCGACGAACTCGAGCGCGAGAAGCGCGGCCCCTATGGCGGCTGCATCGGCTATTTCGGCGCGGGCGGCGAGATGGATACCTGCATCGTCCTGCGCACCGCCATCGTGAAGGACGGCCGCATGCACGTTCAGGCGGGGGCCGGCATCGTCTACGATTCCGACCCGGCCGCCGAGCAGCAGGAATGCGTCAACAAGGCCAAGGCCCTGTTCCGCGCCGCCGAGGATGCGGTGGTCTTCGCCAGCCGGGCGCGGCGGGGGCAATAGAGCATCGTCCCGAAAGGTGGCCTCCGGCTTTCGGGGAAAAGGCGATGCGGAACCGGGAACCGAGGGCATCGCCCCGGATCCGATGTCCGGAACGCTGCTCCGGCCCCGCGCATCCGCGCGGTTGACCGGCCGGCGATGTCCGGTCAAACCGCTCGGATCAAAGCCGTGAGCGCCCGATGTCCGACGTCCTCGTCATCGACAATTACGATTCCTTCACCTGGAATCTCGTCCACCTGATCGGGCCGCTCTGCGACACGATCTCGGTGGTGCGCAACGACGCGATCACCATCGACGAGATCCGCGCCCGCGCCCCGGACGCCGTGGTGCTGTCGCCGGGGCCGTGCACTCCGAACGAGGCCGGAATCTGCCTCGACGTGGTGCGCGATCTGTCCACCGAGATCCCGATCTTCGGCGTCTGCCTCGGCCTCCAGGCCATCGGCCAGGCCTTCGGCGGCGACGTGATCCGCGCCCCCTCCCCCATGCACGGCAAGGTCTCGCGCATCACCCACCGGGCCTCGGGGGTCTTTCGGGGTCTGAACGGCCCGTTCGATGCCACCCGCTACCATTCCCTGGTGGTGGAGCGCGGCGGCTGCCCCGACACGCTGGAAGTCACGGCGGAGGCCGACGGGCTGATCATGGGATTGCAGCACGCCACCCTCCCGGTGCACGGGGTCCAGTTCCATCCCGAGAGCATCCTGTCGCATCACGGGTCGGAGATCCTACGGAATTTCCTCGACATCGCCGCCGCCTGGAATGCCGCGCGTGACAAGGACCGCCCCGGCGTGCATTGACCGGTAAGTCAGCACTGACTTTACGCGCGCCAAAAGCCCATGGATTCGTTCAAGTCTCTCCTCGCGAAGGTCGCATCCGGCGCGAGCCTCGATCGCGCCGAGTCACGGCGCGCCTTCGACCATCTGCTGTCGGGTGAAGTCACGCCGGTCCAGGCGAGCGCCTTCCTGGTCGCCCTGAAGGTGCGCGGCGAGGCCCCCGAGGAGATCGTGGGCGCGGTGGAGGCCATGCGCGCCCGGATGATCCCGGTCGCCGCCCCGCCCGGCGCGGTCGACGTGGTCGGCACCGGCGGCGACCATTCGGGCAGCTACAACGTCTCGACCCTGGCGGCGATCCTGGTGGCGGCCTGCGGCGTGCCGGTGGCCAAGCACGGCAACCGCGCGGCCACCTCGCGCTCGGGCGCGGCCGATGTCCTCGTCGCCCTCGGGGTGCGGATCGGGCTCGACCCCGGCGGGCTGGAGCGCTGCCTGGCCGAAGCGGGCCTGTGCTTCATGTTCGCGCAGACCCATCACGGCGCCATGCGCCACGTGGCGCCGGTCCGCGCCGAATTGCCGACCCGCACCATCTTCAACATGCTCGGGCCGCTCGCCAACCCGGCCGGCGTGCGCTTCCAGCTCTTCGGGGTCTCGGCTCCGGCCTGGGCCGAGCCGCTCACCCGGGTTCTGGCCGAACTCGGCTCCGAGCGGGTCTGGACCGTCCACGGTTCGGACGGGCTCGACGAGATCACCGTCACCGGCCCCACCGCCGTGGTGGCGCTGGAGAACGGTCATCTCTCCCGGTTCAGTATCGATCCGCGCGATCTCGGCCTGCCGCTCCACGGCCTCGAAGATCTGCGTGGGGGCGACCCCGAGCACAATGCCGCGGCCCTGATGGGCGTGCTCGATGGCGCGCACGGCGCCTATCGCGACATCGCCGTGCTCAATGCGGGCGCGGCCCTCGTGGTGGCGGGCGGCGCCGGCAGCCTCGCCGAGGGTGTCAGTCGGGCGAGCGCCGCCCTCGACGCGGGGGCGGCCCGCGCGACCCTCGCCAAGCTCGTCACCATCTCCAACGCCTGAGGGTCCGCCATGTCAGAGCCTGCCGTGCCCGAGCCCGCTTCTCCCCCGCCCGCCGAGCGCTCCGACGTGCTCGCCCGGATCGAGGCCTACAAGCGCCGGGAGATCGCCGAAGCCAAGCTGCGCGTGCCGCAGACCAAGCTCGAGAAACGCATCGCCAAGGTGTCGCCGCCGCGCGGCTTCGCCGATGCCATCGCGGCCCATGTCGCGCAGGATCGCCCGGCGCTGATCGCCGAGGTGAAGAAGGCCTCGCCCTCCAAGGGCCTGATCCGCGCCGATTTCGATCCGGCCGCCATCGCGGCCGCCTATGAGGCGGGCGGCGCCACCTGCCTCTCGGTGCTCACCGACACGCCCTCCTTCCAGGGCAGACCCGAATATCTCACCGAGGCGCGGGATGCCTGCTCCCTCCCGGTGCTGCGCAAGGATTTCTTGTTCGAGCCCTACCAGGTGTTCGAGGCGCGGGCCTGGGGCGCCGACTGCATCCTGGCGATCATGGCCTGCCTCGACGACGACGAGGCGGTGGCCCTGGTCGAGGCCGCGCACGAGCTCGGCATGGACGTTCTGGTGGAGGTCCACGACGCCGACGAACTCGCCCGGGCGCTGCCGCTGGGAACGCGCCTCGTCGGCATCAACAACCGCAACCTCAAGACGTTCTCGGTCTCGTTCGACAACGCGATCGCACTCGGCCACGCGGTCCCGGCCGACCGGATCGCGGTGGCCGAGAGCGGCATCTCCGATCATGCGGACGTGATCCGTCTCGGGGAGAACGGCCTTCGCACCATCCTCGTGGGCGAGAGCCTGATGCGCCAGGACGACGTGGCCGCCGCCACCGCCCGGCTTCTCTTCGGCGACCGGACCTGAGCAGACCCATGGCCGAGCTGACCCATCTCGACGCCGCCGGTGCCGCCAACATGGTGGACGTCTCCGAGAAGGCCGCCACCACCCGCACGGCGACGGCCGTCGGTCTGGTGGTCATGCGGCCCGAGACCCTGGCGTTGATCCGCGAGGGCGACGCCAAGAAGGGCGACGTGATCGGCACGGCCCGGCTCGCCGGCATCATGGCCTCCAAGCGCACCCATGAGCTGATCCCGCTCTGTCACCCGCTGCTGCTGTCCAAGGTCCGGGTCGATTGCGAGCCGGACGATGCCCTGCCGGGCCTGCGCGTCACCGCCGAGGTGAAGGTCTCGGGCCAGACCGGCGTCGAGATGGAGGCGCTCACCGCCGTGTCGGTGGCCTGCCTCACGATCTACGACATGGTGAAGGCGGCCGATCGCGGCATGCGCATCGAGGGCATCCGGCTGCTGGCCAAGGATGGCGGCCGCTCCGGGGCCTATCGCGCCGGAGATGCGGCGTGAGCGGACGCCGCGGGGGCGGCCTGATCCCCGTCGCCGAGGCGCTCGCGCGCATCCTGGCCGGGATCGAACGGCCCGTGGAGGCCGAACCCGTGGCGGTCGGGGAGGCCGCTGGCCGAACGCTCGCCGAGGGCGTGGCGGCCCTGCGCACCCAGCCGCCGTTCCGAGCCTCGTCCATGGACGGATATGCCGTCCGCAGCGCCGACGTGGCGACCTGCCCGGCCCGTCTCACCCTGATCGGCACCAGCGCCGCCGGCCACGACTTCACCCGGAGCCTCGGCCCCGGGCAGACGGTGCGGATCTTCACCGGCGCGCCGGTGCCCGAGGGTGCCGACGCCATCCTGATCCAGGAGAACGCCACCGCCGACGGGGCTGTGGTGACGGCCCGCGAACCCGTCGCGGCCGGGCGCTTCATCCGGCGCAAGGGGCTCGATTTCGAGGAGGGCGACGCCCTGCTGCGGGCTGGCGCCACCCTCGATGCGCGCCGGAGCGCCCTGGCGGCCGCCAGCGGCCAGGGCACCTTGAGCGTCCGTCGCCGCCCGCGCGTGGCGATCCTCGCCACGGGCGACGAATTGGTCCGACCGGGCGAGGCCGCGGCGTGGGACCAGATCGTCGCCTCCAACACCCTGGCCATCGCCGCCCTCGCCCGCGAAGCCGGCGCGGGACGCATTGGATTCCGGTCTGGCGCGGCGGCATGTGGGGCATCTGGGGCGACGATCTGCGCGCGCATTACCTCGACACCGAACCCTTCGAGATTCCCATGCAGGGCCTCGGTGCC
>JAKONB010000199.1 GCA_022702195.1 Beijerinckiaceae bacterium
GCATATATGCCGGAAGGGCTACAAAAGCTTCCTGCAATCAACAGTCGATCAAGGTCTCATAGCTCTCGGAAAAAATCACGTTCCGGACCTGAGACGATTCTTCGATTGAGGCTCACGCAATTCGCTGCCAACGTTTGCGTCATGCGGGCTACGTGGATCCGAGGAGGATGCCGCTGTTCCGATAAGAGCCGACGCCGCGGCATCGCCGGTCCGGCTTGCTCCTGCCTCCCGTTCGACACGTCCCGTGCTATGGCTCGCCGGCTCATCGAGCGAAAAGCGATGTGGGGGGATCACGAACGTGCGCTGTCAATTCATCGTAGCCGGGGTCATCAGCCTCGGCGCCGGCCTGATCGGCCTGTCGCCCGCCTGGGCACAGCTTGACCTTCAGAATCTGGTGCCCTGCGCACAGGAGGGGCAGATCTGTCGGATGCCCTATCCGACGAACGTCTATTACGGCGCGCCGGGCCGGACCCATGGTCGCCCCTTCCCGCAGGGCGGAACGATTCCCTGCAACGCCCAGAGCTTCGGCGATCCCGCCCCGGGCCTGACCAAGATGTGCTGGTACGCGCCGAAGATGGGAGAGGGGCGTCGCAACGATCGCAACGAGCGTCGCGCCCGCGACGCGTTCCCGGATCGGGACGATCGGCGCCGCGACGATCGCGGGCGGGACGATGATCGCAGGCGGGACGACGATCGGTATCGCAGCCGGGATTCGGATTACGATCGCCCGCGCCCCCGCTACGAGGACGATGATCGCCCGCGCCGCTATCGGCCCAATCCCGACGCGTATTGAGCGGGTCTTCCCGGCTCCGGACCCGAGACGACCGCTCCTCGATCAGTGGGAGGAGGGAGAATCGGCCAAGCCAGTGCGGGGCTCGCAAGAGGCCAAGCTTCGCCTTTCTCCGAGGGGATTGAGCCGACGGGACGAGTCGACAAAAAAGGGGTGCCGCGAAACGGCACCCCCACCTGACCCATCCGTCGGTTGGCGGCGTCAGCGCGTGCCGGCGTGGTCACCGTCGCGCATCGCCCCGGTAGGCTCCTGGACATGCGCCTCGAGGAACCACAACTGCTTGTCGACGCCGCGCGAGACTTCGGTGAGCAGATCCGCCGTCCCGGCATCTCCCGCTTCGTCGGTATCGTCGATGTTCTCGCGAACCGCGTTGGCATAGGCGCCATACCGGTCGATCAGCGCGGCGAGATGGTCGGCGATGGCGTAGGCATCGAGGGGGTACGGCGCCAGCTTGGACTCCGCTGCCACCGATACGGCCGTACCGCGCGCCGTGCCGCCGAGCTGCGTGATCCGCTCCGCGACCTTGTCGTTGTAATCGTCGAGTTCGGTCCGGAACCCGTCGAGCATCTCGTGGATGCCGATGAATTGCGGGCCTTTCAGGTTCCAGTGGGCCTGCTTCACGTCAAGGGCGAGATCGATCCCGTCTGCGAGGCGTGCCGACAGCACGTCGATCGAGACCTTCTTGGCGTTCGACTTGGTGCCGTTCTGCGTCTCGTGGAAACGCTGCCCGTTATTGGCCTTATCCGACATGATCATTCCCTGTGTTGCATCGTGGGAGGCCGCCGCATCGCCGTTTCGGGAGCTGGCCGCGCGAACCTCGGGGCCGGCATCGAGCGCATCGAGCCCGGCGCTGAGCCGTTCAGCTCAATAACGACACGCGACGCAGGGTGTTCCTCGAATGCAACATTCTATCCCCGCATGGCAGGGCGTCTCCCAAGGCGGGGTCGCCGCCTGCCACGCCGATGGACAGGCAGAGAGGGACTTTGCACGATCGCGATTGGAGAAAGGGGCCGGTTCGACAACATAGCACCCGGAACCCTTGCAGAACACTTACGGAACGTTTAACGTGTTCGTGGTTTGTTTCCGTGCCCTCCCGTCACGCATCCCGTCCGGGCGAATCATGAGTGTGCCGCATGTTGACGCGTAAGCAGCTGGAGCTGCTCCAGTTCATTCAGCAGAGGATGCGTGAGAGCGGCGTTCCGCCTTCGTTCGACGAGATGAAGGACGCCCTCGATCTCAAATCCAAGTCGGGGATCCATCGGCTCATCACCGCGCTCGAAGAGCGCGGTTTCCTGCGCAGAATGCCGAACCGGGCGCGGGCCATCGAGGTCATCCGGATACCGGAGAGCCTCGGCGGACATGGGGCGTCGTCGCCTCCCCCGGAGGTGAGACGCTTCACCCCCAGTGTCGTGGAGGGGGGCAAGGGCAAGGCTGCGTCCCAACCGGGCCGGATGCCGGTGACCCAGGCCACGGACGAGCATGGCCGTGCGGTGACGATTCCGGTCATGGGCCGGATCGCGGCCGGCACGCCGATCTCGGCGATCCAGGAGCAGAGCCATTCGGTGGTGATGTCGCCCGACTTCCTGGCTGGCGGCGAGCATTACGCACTGGAGGTCCGCGGCGATTCCATGGTCGATGCCGGCATCCTGGACGGCGATCTGGTGGTGATCCGTAAGCAGGACACGGCCAATACCGGCGACATCATCGTGGCGCTGATCGACGACGAGGAGGCCACGCTGAAGCGTCTGCGCCGTCGCGGCTCGTCGATCGCGCTCGAAGCGGCCAACCCGGCCTACGAGACTCGGGTCCTCGGACCGGACCGGGTGCAGATCCAGGGGCGTCTCGTCAGTCTCGTCCGGCGTTACTGAAGACGTTCGACGCTCTCGTCCGTCGCTGAATCGGTCTCGTCGCCCTCGGGGGGCGGTTCCGGCGAAGGGAGGGACGGTGCCGCCGCCTTCGGCATCCTCGCCGGGGGAGCATTACGCCATGGAACCGTGTCTCGGGGATTGCGGGCCGTGATGACGATCGGGCCGTCGGACCCGAAACGAATTGCCGTCGCGCCGTGGGCGGCGAGGAACACGCGATCGACGATGAGGTGCGCGGCGCAACCGGGCGGCGCCTCCCGCCGGGTGATGAGGATGTCGGCGCGCAGGCAATCCTCGGTGAGGGCGCGCTTGTCGGTGGCGAGGGCGACGTTGCGGCCATCGGCCAATCCCATGGTGCAACCAAGCCGGTCGCAGCGCGCCGAGGCGGCGGCGGTCACGTCGCCGGCCCTGCGGCCATCGCCATCCGCTTTGAGCCACTGATCGAGGACGAAGCTGGGTGGCCTTCCCAGCGTCGCCAATCGCCCGTCGCGATCTCGGATCGCCGCCCCCGCCCCGTCGCGATCGACGTAGAGGTCGTAGCGCACTGGACACGCCGCCAGGGCCAATCCCGACAGGGCGGGCAGAACCGCGATCCAGCGCAGGCGCGACACCGGGAGCGTGAACAGCAGGAGCGCCGCCGCCAGCAGCCCGAGGGCGCCGGGTCCGAAGGCCGGCACCACCACGCTCGCCCGCGAGAAGCCAGCGATCCAGGACGAGATCGTCAGCATGCCGCGCACGGCCAGTCCCATCAGCCACCAGATCGGCTGATCCAGGGCGAACGGCGTGGCCAGGATCCCCAGCACCGCCGCCGGCATCACCGCAAGGGAGACCAGCGGCAAGGTGAGGGCGTTGCCGACGATGCCGAAGGGCTGCACCGTCTGGAAATGATAGGTCGCGAACGGCGCCGTGGCGATCTGTGCCACCAGGGTGGTCGCCAGGGTGCCGACGACGGCCGTCGCGGCGACCGCGACGGCCCGCCCGATTCGTCCCGGTTTCTCGTCGGCGCCGAACCTGATGTCGAGATACGAGGCGCAGGCGATGAGGCCGGCCACCGCGCCGAACGACATCTGGAAGCTCGGGCCGAGCAGACCCTCCGGTTCACGCGCCAGGGCGATCAGGGCCGCGAGCGCGAGGTTGCGCATGCTCAAGGCTGGCCGCTCCACAAGGATCGCCCCGAGCATGATCAGCGTCATGATCAGCGCGCGCTCGGCGGCGATGTCCCATCCGGAAAAGACACAATAGGCGGTGACGCCGACCATGGCGCAGGCGGCCGCGATCTTCTTGATCGGCCAGTGCAGGGCGACGAACGGCACGAGGGCGAGACAGGCCCGCACCAGCCAGAAGACGACGCCGGCGGCCAGCACCATGTGGAGGCCGGAGATCGACACGACGTGATAGATTCCGGCCGCCCGCAAGACGTCGTTGGTCGCCGGATTGATGAGGCCGCGCTTGCCGGTCACTAGGGCGGCGGCGACCGCCCCCGCCTGCCCGCCATTGGCGTCGGTGATGCGGCGGGTCAGGGTGTTGCGCGCATCGTCGACGGCGGCGGCGATCCGGACCGAGAGATCGAGCCGTGCCGGCGGCGGCTTCACCGTGATCCGCCCCACCAGCGAGCCCACCGCCCCGATGCCGCGAAAGAAGGCGTCGCGGGCGAAATCGTATCCCCCCGGCCGGGCCGCTTCGGGGGGCGGGAGCAGGCGCGCCGTCGCCGTGATCACGTCCCCGGGCTTGAGGGCGACGGTCGTCTTGTAGGAGACCCGCACGCGGTTGGGCCGCGCCTCGGGGCCGAGCGTCCCGAAACGCTCGACGCGCACGATCAGCCGCGCGCCCTCCTCGCGCTCGTCGAGGGCTTCCACGAGGCCGGTGAGCGGCGCGATGGTCGTGCGGGCGAGGACCGGACCGGTCATCTGCGAGACCCGGAACGCGGCGGCGGCGAAACCGAGAAGGACGGCCATGGCCGCCAGCACGCCGGCGAGGGCGACCGGCCGGCCGCCCAGGAAGGGCAGCACGCCCCCGAGCAGGCCGGCCGCGAGGATCGGGGCCGGCAGGAACGGGGCGCCGTGGGTCCCGCTAAAGAAGATCAGGATGCCGATGCCGAACGCCACGGCGAGCCAGGGAAACAGCCGGCGCTTCTCGGCTTCGAGCGCCACCCCGGCGACGAGGCCATCGCGCAGCGCCGAGAACCAGACGGCAGGCGCGAACAGGCGGCCGGCGGCACCGCGTCGAACCCGCGCGCCTGCCGCCCGTGCGCCCGCCTGCGCCATGCCGCGTCGTCTCCGGGCGGCATCGTCCGTCGCGACCGTTCAGCACGTCGCGACGATTTCTTAACGCCCGCCCGCGCGCATGCTACACGCGCCTGTCCGGGCCGGTCGATGCGCCTCCCGCCCGCTCCACCGCCGAGTTCAAGTCAGAATCGATGTCGTCACCCGTCGTCACGCGTTTCGCGCCCTCCCCCACGGGGTATCTCCACATCGGCGGAGCCCGCACGGCTTTGTTCAACTGGCTGTATGCCCGCCGGTTCGGCGGCCGCATGCT
>JAKONB010000203.1 GCA_022702195.1 Beijerinckiaceae bacterium
CGGCGCGATCCGCCTGCCGCAAGGTACGTTCGCGGCCACGGCCGGGACGGACGTCGGCGTCGACATCCTGTTCCTGCGCCGCCGCCGTGCGGACGAGGCCGGGAACGGGGTCGAGTGGATCGACACCGCCCCGGCCGGGATCGCCGGGCACACCGACCTGCACATCAACCGGTATTTCGTCGATCACCCGGCGATGGTGCTCGGGCGTTCGGTGGGCGAGCGCGGCCGGTTCGGACCCGAGATGGTCTACGCTTGCAAGCGCGACCCCGCCCGCGACCTGGATGCCGACTTGGCCGCCGCAATGGCGCGCCTGCCGGCCGATGTCGCGGATGCCGACGCCGACCTGACCGCGGCGCCGGTCGCCGCCCCGCCGGTCGCGATCGTATCCGGCGACAACGGTCGGCTGCGCGAGGGATCCTACCTCGTGGCCGACGATGTGCTGATGCAGGTCGTGGACGGCGTCCCGGCGCCGGTGGCCATCAAGGCGGGGCAGGGGACCCCGGGGATCTTCGGCAAGCACGCGCGCCTGATCCGGGCGCTGATCCCGATCCGTGACGCCGTTCGGGCCATCCTGGCGGCGCAGGAGCGCCAGGCCTGCGCCAAGGCCGCCCAGGACGACCTGGGGCGCCTCTACGACGCGTTCGTGTCCACGCATGGCCCGATCAACGCGACGACCGTCACGCCCCGTGTGGATGAGGCCACGGGGGCACGGACGGAAATCCATCGCCCGCACAACCTCGTGCCGTTCCGCGACGACCCGGATTGCTGGCTGGTCGCGTCGATCGAGCATTACGACATCGAGACGGATACCGCGACCAAGGGCCTGATTTTCACGGGTGTCGTCATCGCCCCGACACCGGTGCCCGTGATCGAATCCGCCTCGGACGCCCTCGCCCTTTGCCTGCACGAGCATGGTCGCGTCGACCTCGGCGCGGTCGCCGCGACCCTCGGGCGGACCGAGGCGGCGGTGGTCGACGAGCTCGGCGACACGATCTATCGCGATCCCATCGCGGGAACCTGGGAAACCGCCGACGCCTACCTATCCGGCAAGGTCCGTGACAAGCTCACGGCGGCCATCGCGGCGGCCAAGGCCGATCCGGTCTATGCCCGAAACGTCACCGCGCTCGAGCACGTCCAGCCCACCGACCTGCCACCGTCCGACATCACGGCGCGGCTCGGTGCCCCTTGGATCCCGGCCAAGACGATCCAGACGTTCCTGCACGAGGTGGTGGGCGTGTTCACCCCGGTCCGGCACTACCCGGACCTTGCGGCCTGGGGCATCGAGGAGATGCGGTTCGCCTACGTCCATGCGGTGAACCAGAAATGGGGGACCCACCGGTACGACGCCGGCCGCATCGTCCTTGACGCGTTGAACGCCCGGACGCCGCAGGTGTTCGATGAGGTCCGCAACCCCGGTTCGTCCTCAACCTCGCGCATCCTGAACGAAAAGGAGACCGAGGCGGCCAAGGAGAAGCTCGTCGCGCTGAAAAACGCGTTCGAGCAGTGGGTGTGGCGCGATCACGACCGGTCGGAATTGCTCGCCCGGATCTACAACGACACGTTCAACAACCTCGTGGCGCGCCGGTTCGACGGTTCGCACCTGCGCTTGCCGGGCGCATCGGCGGCGTTCCGGTTCTACCCGCACCAGAAAAACGTGATCTGGCGCATGATCGCCGCCGGCGGTACATACATCGCCCACGCGGTCGGGGCGGGCAAGACGGCGTCCATCGCCGCCGCGATCATGGAACAGCGCCGCCTCGGCCTCATCACCAAGGCGATGCTCACGGTCCCCGGCCATTGCCTCGCCCAGTGCGCGCGCGAGTTTCTGGCCCTCTATCCCCTCGCCAAGATCCTGGTCGCGGACGAGACGAATTTCGCCAAGGACAAGCGTCGCCGGTTCCTGGCCCGGGCCGCCACCGGCGACTGGGATGCGATCATCATCACGCACTCGGCGTTCAAGCTGATCCCGTTGCCTGTCGCGTTCGAGCGGCGGATGATGGAGGATCAGGTCGCGGAATACGAGGCGCTCCTGACCACCATCGACCAGGCCGACCGGGTAACCCGCAAGGGGCTGGAACGGCGGAAAGAGGCGTTCAAGAACCGGATTGCGTCGCTGGCCGCCCGCAAGGACGATTTCCTGACGATCTCGGAAATCGGCGTTGATCAGATCCACGTGGACGAGGCGCAGGAATTCCGGAAGCTCTCGTTCACGACGAACCAGGCGAGCCTCAAGGGCATCGACTCGGATGGCTCACAACTCGCCTGGGACCTGTTCTGCAAGGCCCAATTCGTACGCGAGCGCCGCGCGCTCTATGCCGGCGGCGACATGCACACCGTCGACCGGGCGCTCAACCTGGCGTCCGGGACGCCGATCACCAACACGCTCGGCGAGATGTTCACGGCGCAGCGGTTCATGGCCATCGACGCCCTGCGCGAGCGTAAGCTGCAGGAATTCGACGCCTGGGCCGCCTCGTTCGGTGAGACGCGGACCGAGCTCGAGTTGCAACCGTCCGGCGCCTATAAACCGGTCACCCGGTTCGCCGAATTCGTGAACGTGCCCGAGCTCATCGCCATGTTCCGGGCGTTCGCGGACGTGGTGTCGGCCAAGGACCTGGGGCGGCTGGTCAAGCGGCCGCGCGTGGCCACCGGCCGGCGCCAGATCATCACCGCGCCGCCGTCGGATGCGTTCAAGGACTACCAGAGCACGCTCGCCGGCCGCATCAAGGCGATCGAGATGCGCAAGGGGCCGCCGCAAAAGGGCGACGACATCCTCCTCTCGGTCATCACCGACGGGCGCCACGCGGCGATCGACATGCGCTTGGTGCTACCG
>JAKONB010000285.1 GCA_022702195.1 Beijerinckiaceae bacterium
GGCGGCCCAGCCGGAGAGCGGGATGCCGAGGGCCATGAACAGCACGGCGACGCATTCGAACAGCAGGAAGGTCGGCCGGGTGAAGCCCAGGGTCGAGACACCGTAGCTCAGGGCGAACACCGTCGAGAGGTAGAACACCGCGTAGCACGACACCATCGCGAGGGTGCCGAGCAGCGTCGCCCGCAGGTGGCGGGTGAAGATGATGGCCAGCGGCACCCGCTCCGGGGCGGCCTTCTCCAGGGCCGCCTTGAAAACCGGCGTCTCGGTGAGCTTCAGCCGGACGTAGAGGCCGACGCCGACCAGGGCGGCGGAGGCCAGGAACGGGATGCGCCAGCCCCAGCTCTGGAAATCGGCCGGGCTCAGGGCCAGGGCGAGCCCGAGGAAGCCGAGATTGGCGAAGATGAAGCCGACGGGCGCGCCGAGCTGCGGGAAGATGCCGTAGAGCGCGCGCCGTCCCGGCGGGGCGTTCTCCACCGCGAGCAGGGCCGCGCCGCCCCACTCGCCGCCGAAACCCAACCCTTGCCCGAAGCGCAGGACGCACAGGGCGGCGGGCGCCCACCATCCGGCGGTGGCGTAGGTCGGCAGGCAGCCGATCAGCACCGTGGACAGGCCCATGATCATCAGCGAGGCCACCAGGGTCGCCTTGCGCCCGACCCGGTCGCCGAAATGCCCGAAGAACGCCGCGCCCATCGGCCGGGCGATGAACGCGATGGCGAAGGTGGCGAAGGCCGCGAGCGTCTGCACCGCCGGATCGCCGGGCGGGAAGAAGATCGGCCCGATCACGAGGGCGGCGGCCGTGGCGTAGACGTAGAAATCGTAGAATTCGATCGCCGTGCCGACGAAGCTGGCGATCAGGATCCGCGCGGCGGAGACGGGGGTGGCAGGCGTCGTCTGAAGCATGGCCGCCGCCTTAGCCGAGCTTTTTCGCCGCGCCTAGAGATATGATGCCGGTCTGCCGATCCGGTGGCCTCAATCCTTCAGCGGGTCGTGACCCCAGTTCATCAGCGACAGGCGCCAGGGCGAATCCGTCACCTTGCCGCTGTCGTCCGGGCCACCCTGCTCGCGGTGGCGCTTCACGTAGGACACGACCTTGCGCATATGCGCGTAATCGGCGTCGGTCAGATCGGCCTTCTTGGTGTGGAGGATCTTCACGATGTGACGGCCCGAGGCGTGTCCGGTGGATTCCCCGCCCGCCTTCGGCTTCTGGCCCACCGCTTGGCTCGCGTCGCTGTCGAGGAATGTCTCCAGCGCCGTCGGCGTCATGTTCACCGCCTCCTTGAACGCCTTCCAGGTGGCGTCGTGATCCTGCTCGGCCATGGCGGCATATCCCCGGTGTGAACGTGATGCTCCGTCATCAAGCGGGGGATGAATGCGCGGTTCCGCGCCGGGGGTGGGTGGGGGCCGCGCCCTTGAACCCACGGCGTGCGTCCGCCATAAAGAACTTCTGTTCGTTTAAGCGGAAAAAGCGCGTGGGGCCTCTTCCGTACGACCCCGTGGCGGCGTTAGAACACGTCACGTTCGCGCCCACCGGGCCCTGGAGGATTTCATGACCGACCGCCTGCCCGGCTTCAACACCCTGGCGATCCATGCCGGTGCCGCCCCCGACGCCACCACGGGCGCGCGCGCCACGCCGATCTACCAGACGGCCTCGTTCGTGTTCGACGACGTGGATCACGCCGCCTCGCTGTTCGGCCTCCAGGCCTTCGGCAACATCTATTCGCGCATCACCAACCCCACCAACGCGGTGCTGGAAGAGCGCATCGCCGCCCTGGAAGGCGGCACCGCCGCCGTGGCGGTCGCCTCGGGCCACGCCGCCGAATTCCTCACCATGCACGCGCTGATGCAGCCGGGCGACGAGTTCGTGGCCTCCAACAAACTCTACGGCGGCTCGATCAATCAGTTCAACCACAGCTACAAGAACTTCGGCTGGACCGTGGTCTGGGCCGATGCGGACGATCCGTCGGCCTTCGAGCGGGCGATCACGCCCAAGACCAAGGCCATCTTCTGCGAATCCATTGCCAATCCGGGTGGGGTGATCACCGACATCGCCGCCCTGTCGGTCATCGCCAAGCGCCACAACATCCCGCTCATCGTCGACAACACCATGGCGACGCCGTACCTGATCCGGCCGTTCGAGCACGGGGCCGACATCGTGGTGCATTCGGCCACCAAGTTCCTCGGCGGCCATGGCAATTCCATCGGCGGCCTCGTGGTGGACGGCGGTACCTTCCCGTGGGCGGGGGACGACCGCTACCCGATGATGTCGCAGCCCCGGCCCGAATATGCCGGCATGGTGCTCTCCGAGACCTTCGGCAATTTCGGCTTCGCCATCGCGATCCGGGTGCTGGGCCTGCGCGATCTCGGCCCGGCCCTGGCGCCGTTCAACGCCTTCCTAATCCTCAACGGCATCGAGACCCTGCCCCTGCGCATGCAGCGCCATTGCGACAACGCGCTCGCGGTGGCGACCCACCTGAAGAACCACCCGGCGGTGGACTGGGTGAGCTATCCGGGGCTCGAGACCGACCGCTACCACCAGCTCGCCCGGCGTTATTCGCCGAAGGGTGCGGGAGCGGTCTTCACCTTCGGCCTGAAGGGCGGCTACGAGGCCGGCGTCAAGTTCGTCTCCAACCTCACCCTGTTCTCGCATCTGGCCAATATCGGCGACACGCGGTCGCTGGTCATCCACCCGGCCTCCACCACCCACCGCCAGCTGACCGACCCGCAGAAGATCGCGGCGGGCGCCGGGCCGGAGGTGGTGCGCCTCTCGATCGGCCTCGAGGATCCGGGCGACCTGATCGACGATCTCGACGCGGCCCTGAGCGCCTGACGATGGCGGCGTTAAGATTTCCTTTACGCTGTCCGGCTCAGTTTGAAGGCCGAAACGCGGGAGGCTGCGATGGCGGTGTTCGAGGGGATGGACCGGCTCGGCGACGGTCTCGTGTTCTGCGCCGTGATGCTGGCCTGCCTCGGCCTCGCCGTGGCCTTCGCACCCGCGGCGCCCAGCCGCCGCTTGCCCGCTTTGGCGAAACGGGGCCGGTCCGGCGCCCGTTATTGACGGCGCCCGTGGCAGGGCATAGGCCCGCCGCTTCCCTTTTCGCGAGAGCGCCCGGCCGCCGATGACGCAGTCCCCGCACGATCTCCCCGTGGTTCTCCTCGTCGAAGACGATGGCCTCCTGCTGATGGAGGCCGCCGATACGCTCTCCGATGCGGGCTTCCAGGTCGTCGAGGCGATCCACGCCGACAAGGCGCTGACGGTGCTGGAGAGCCGGGACGATGTCGGCGTTGTCATGACCGATGTCGATATGCCGCGCGGCTCGATGGACGGCTTCGCGCTCGCCCGCCTCGTCGCCCATCGCTGGCCGGAGAT
>JAKONB010000333.1 GCA_022702195.1 Beijerinckiaceae bacterium
GGCATGACCGAGGCGATCCGCAAGGCCATGACCAACGAGCCGTCGATCGACTGGCTGCTCGAGAACCAGGACAAGATCGTCCATAAGTACTACCAGATGGGCCTCGACGGGAAGATCTGACCGGCGCGCCTCTCATTCGGTGCGGGCCGGGCCAGGGTGACGCCCGGCACGCGCCGTCTCGCAACGGTGAAACCGATGCGGACAGAGGCAAAAGAATTGCTCTAAGGAACCTGTGGAGCGGGCGGCGCTCCGCAGGAATCGACCCGCGTTGCACCACGCCACCGGACTCATCTCGATCATCGCGCTGGGGCTGGTCTGCGCCTTCGTCGGCGGCATGGCGGCGCAGCGCCTGCGGCTGCCGCCGCTGGTCGGCTACCTCGTGGCCGGGATCGCGATCGGGCCGTTCACGCCGGGCTTCGTCGGCGATCCGGAACTCGCCGCGCAACTCGCCGAACTCGGCGTGATCCTGCTGATGTTCGGCGTGGGCCTGCACTTCTCGCTGAAGGACCTGATGGCGGTGCGCGCCATCGCGCTGCCCGGCGCCATCGTGCAGATCGCCGCCGCGACCGCGATGGGAGCCGGCCTCGCCGCCGCCTTCGGCTGGTCGCTCGGGGCCGGCATCGTGTTCGGGCTGGCACTCTCGGTCGCCAGCACCGTCGTGCTGCTGCGGGCGCTGGAGGGGCGCGGCCTCCTCGACAGCGACAAGGGCCGCATCGCGGTGGGCTGGCTCATCGTCGAGGATCTCGCCATGGTGTTGGCGCTGGTGCTGCTGCCCGCGCTCGCCCCCTCTCTCGGCGGGGTCGCGCCGCAGGGCGGGCAGGGCGGCGCGGCGCACGGATTGCTGGCGACGCTCGCGCTGACGCTCGCCAAGGTCGGCGTGTTCATGGCCGTGATGCTGATCGGCGGGCGGCGCTTCGTGCCCTACCTCCTGGGACTGGCCGCCCGCACCGGCTCGCGCGAGCTGTTCACGCTCGCCGTGCTCGCCTCGGCGGTCGGCATCGCCTTCGCCTCATCGGAGCTGTTCGGGGTCTCCTTCGCGCTGGGCGCCTTCTTCGCCGGCATGGTGCTGGCCGAATCCGACCTCAGCCATCAGGCGGCGGCCGATTCCCTGCCGTTGCAGGACGCCTTCGCGGTCCTGTTCTTCGTCTCGGTGGGGATGCTGTTCGATCCCGGCATCCTGCTGCGCGAACCGCTCTCGGTGCTGGCGGTGCTGGGCATCATCCTGGTGGGCAAGTCGCTCGCGGCGGTGGCCATCGTGCTGGCCTTCCGACACCCGCTCGGCACGGCCCTGACCATCGCGGCGAGCCTGGCGCAGATCGGCGAGTTCTCCTTCATCCTGGTGAGCCTCGGCCTGTCCCTGAAGCTCCTGCCCACCGAGGGGCGCGACCTGATCCTCGGCGGCGCGATCCTGTCGATCACCCTCAATCCGCTCTTCTTCGCCCTGACCGATTGGATCGGACGGGCCGTGGCGGCGCGACCGCATTGGGCCGCGCGTTTCGAACGGAACGGCACCGCCAACCTCGCGGTCTCCGCCGAGGCCGCCCCCCGGCGCGGCCACGCGATCATCGTCGGCTATGGCCGCGTCGGCTCGACCATCGCCAAGGCCCTGGCCGCCTGGGACCTGCCCTACATCGTGGTCGATCGTGACCGCCGCCGCGTGGTGGACCTGCGCGCGGAGGGGATCGAAGCGGTGTTCGGCGACGCCACCGCGCCGGGCATCCTCCACGCCGCCGGGATCGAGGCGGCCGGGCTCATCGTGGTCGCCACGCCGGAGCCGCACACGACCCGCCGGGTGGTCGCCCTCGCCCGCGAGGCCCATCCGCAGATCGACACCCTGGTGCGGACCCACAACGACGCGGAGCGCCGCTATTTCGAGGAACAGGGCGTGGGCCTCGTCCTGATGGCCGAGCGCGAACTCGCCTTCGGCATGACCCTCTACGCCCTGCGCAGCCTCGGCCTGAAGGAGGGCGAAGCCCGTATCTTCGTCGACAGCACCCGCGTGGAGAGCCGCTCGGCTCCAGCGGAAGCGGGGATCGAGCAGGGCGTGCCGGAATTGCGGCCGCACAAGGACGAAGCGACGGAGGGATGATCCGGGGCCTCGTCCCGAGCGCCAGTCTCCGGCTCCTAGGACGTTGCTCCAGCCTCCGCTGGGATCGACCGGATCGCGCGGGACAGGCCCGCGTCCCGGCGGGTCCGTCACCGGGGGCGGTCGGCCTGGGGGATCGGCAGGGCGTTCACGCGCTTGAGCTGCCCGAGGGCGAAACTCGATTCGATCGAGGCGACGCCGTCGAGCCGGGTGAGCTTGTCCTTGAGGAACCGCTCATAGGCCGCGAGATCCTCCACCACGATCCGGAGCAGGTAATCGCGCTGCCCGGTCATGAGGTAGCAATCCACCACCTCGGGCCAGCGGGCCACCGCCACGGCGAAGCGGTCGAGTTCCTCCTCGCGTTGTCGCTCGAGCTTCACCGAGGCGAAGACGCTCACCGGCAGGCCGACGGCGACCTGATCGACCATGGCCACGTAGCCGGTGATCACCCCCGCCGCCTCCAGGAGACGCACCCGCCGGGCGCAGGGCGAGGCCGAGAGCCCGGCCCGCTCCGCGAGCTGCTGCACCGTCAGCCGCGCATCCTCCTGGAGCGCGACGAGAATACGCCGATCGATGGCATCGAGCACGGATCTTGGCATGAAACGGACCCCAGCAGAGCCGATACGACGCATCCGAGCCAAAACAGGGGGCGCCGGCAGCCTTTTTTAGCCCCTTCCGGTGCATCGGCCCAGCTACGATCCGGCCCATGACCGATCCGCGCCTGCCCTACCTCACCGCCCTGTCCCGGAAGGCCCTGTGGCTCTCCACCTGGACCATCCACCATGCCAACCACCTGCGCGCCTCCGCGGACGGGCTGAAGGTGGGTGGGCACCAGGCCTCCTCGGCCTCGCTCTGCGCGATCATGACCGCGCTCTACGGCGCGGTTCTGCGACCCGAGGACCGCGTCGCGGTCAAGCCGCATGCGAGCCCGATCTTCCACGCCCTGCAATACCTGTTCGGCCACCAGACCCGGGAGAAGCTGGAGTCCTTTCGCGGGTTCGGCGGCGCCCAATCCTATCCGTCCCGGACCAAGGACGTGGACGACGTGGACTTCTCCACGGGCTCGGTGGGCCTCGGCGTGGCCCAGACGCTGTTCTCGGCCCTGACGCAGGATTACGTGCGCGCCAAGGGCTGGGGCGGGGACCAGCCCGAGGGCAAGATGGTGGCGCTCATCGGCGATGCCGAGATGGACGAGGGCAACATCTTCGAGGCCCTGCTGGAAGGCTGGAAGCACGGCCTGCGCAACACCTGGTGGATCGTCGACTACAACCGCCAGAGCCTCGACGCGGTGGTGCGCGAGGGGCTGTGGTCGAAATTCGAGACGATGTTCCGCAATTTCGGCTGGGAGGTCATGGTGCTGCGCCACGGCTCGCTCCAGCAGGCCGCCTTCGCCGAACCCGGCGGCGCGCGGCTGCAAGCCTGGATCGAGGCCTGCCCGAACCAGATCTATTCGGCGCTGGCCTTCCAGGGCGGTGCGGCCTGGCGCCGGCGCCTCACCGAGGAACTCGGCGACCAGGGCGCGGTCTCGGCTCTGATCGACCGGCGTTCGGATGCCGAGCTCGCCGCGCTGATGAGCAATCTCGGCGGCCACGACCTGCCGATGCTCCTCGCCGCGTTCGAGGCGGCCCGCGCCCATGACCGCCCGGTCTGCTTCATCGCCTACACGATCAAGGGCCACGGC
>JAKONB010000335.1 GCA_022702195.1 Beijerinckiaceae bacterium
TCACCTTGCGCACCCGGCTGATGCGGCGCTCGGCATTGGTGAAGGTGCCGTCCTTCTCCAGGAACGAGGCGCCTGGCAGGAAGACGTGGGCGTATTTGGCGGTCTCGTTGAGGAAGATGTCCTGGATGACGATGCATTCCATCGCCCTGAGGCCGGCGGTGACGTGATGCGTGTCCGGGTCCGACTGGGCGATGTCCTCGCCCTGGATGTACATGCCCTTGAAGCTGCCATCGACGGCCTCATCCAGCATGTTGGTGATGCGCAGGCCCGGATGCTGATCGAGCGACACGCCCCAGAGCGATTCGAAGGTCTCGCGGGTGGCGTCGTCCGAGACGTGGCGGTAGCCCGGCAGCTCGTGCGGGAACGAGCCCATGTCGCACGACCCCTGGACGTTGTTCTGGCCGCGCAGCGGGTTCACGCCCGCCCCCAGCATGCCGATGTTGCCGGTGGCCATGGCGAGGTTGGCCATGCCCATCACCATGGTGGAGCCCTGGCTGTGCTCGGTGACGCCCAGCCCGTAATAGATGCCGGCCGCGCCACCCGTGGCGTAGAGTCGGGCCGCGCCGCGGATCAGCGCCGGATCGACGCCGATCTGGGCCGCCTGGGCCTCGGGCGAATGCCGCTCCTCGGCCACGAACCGCGCCCAGGATTCGAAATCGCCGAGATCGCAGCGCTCGCGGACATAGGCCTCGTCCACGAGGCCCTCGGTGACGATGACGTGGGCCATCGCGTTGATGAAGGCGACGTTCGAGCCGGGCTTGAGCGGCAGGTGGAAGTCGGCCTCGATATGAGGCGACTTCACGAGGTCGATCTTGCGCGGATCGGCGACGATGAGCTTGGCGCCCTCGCGCAGGCGCTTCTTCATCCGCGAGGCGAAGACCGGGTGGCCGTCGGTGGGATTGGCGCCGATCACCAGGATCACGTCGGAATGCGCCACCGAGGCGAAGTCCTGCGTGCCGGCCGAGGTGCCCAGCGTCGACATCAGGCCGTAGCCGGTGGGCGAATGGCAGACGCGGGCGCAGGTATCGACGTTGTTGTTGCCGAAGGCGGCGCGGACCAGCTTCTGGACGAGGTAGGCCTCCTCGTTGGTGCAGCGCGACGAGGTGATGCCGCCCACCGAGTCTTTGCCATACTTGGCCTGGATGCGCTTGAACTCGGAGGCGGCGCGATCGATCGCGACCTCCCAGGACACTTCCTGCCAGGGGTCCGTGATCTTGTCGCGGATCATCGGCTTGGTGATGCGGTCCTTGTGGGTGGCGTAGCCGTAGGCGAAGCGGCCCTTGACGCAGGAATGGCCCTCATTGGCCTTGCCGCCCTTGTAGGGGACCATGCGGACGATGCGGGTGCCCTGCATCTCGGCCTTGAACGAGCAGCCGACGCCGCAATAGGCGCAGGTGGTGATCTCGGAATGGTCCGGCTGGCCGTGCTCGATGATCGACTTCTCCTGGAGCGTCGCCGTCGGGCAGGCCTGGACGCAGGCGCCGCAGGAGACGCACTCGGAATTGAAGAAGTCGGTGGGGCCGGCGGCCACCCGGCTGTCGAAGCCACGACCGGAGATGGTCAGCGCGAAGGTGCCCTGGGTCTCCTCGCAGGCGCGGACGCAGCGGTTGCAGACGATGCACTTCGACGGATCGTAGGTGAAGTACGGGTTCGAGGTGTCCTTGGGCAGGTAGCGCTCGGAACTCGGCTTGACGTGGTTGTCGCCCTCGTAGCCGTAGCGGACGTCGCGCAGGCCGACCATGCCGGCCATGTCCTGCAACTCGCAATCGCCGTTGGCGGCGCAGGTGAGGCAGTCGAGCGGGTGATCGGAGATGTAGAGCTCCATCACGCCCTTGCGGAGCTTGGCGAGCTTGTCCGACTGGGTCGAGACCACCATGCCGTTCTCGGCCGGGGTGGTGCAGGAGGCCGGGGTGCCGCGCCGGCCCTCGATCTCCACGAGGCAGAGGCGGCAGGAGCCGAAGGCCTCCAGGGAATCGGTGGCGCAGAGCTTGGGGATCTGCGTGCCCGCGTGCATCGCGGCGGCCATCACCGAGGTGCCGGCCGGCACGGTGACGCTCATGCCGTCGATGGTGAGCGTGACGGTCTGTTCCGATACCCGGATCGGGGTGCCGTAATCGATCTCTTTGATGAGGGCCATGGGTCGCGCCTCCTTATTCGGCCGCCACGGACAGGGGTCCGCGCTGCCGGAAATCCTCGGGGAAATGGGTGATCGCGCTCATGACGGGCATCGGCGTGAGCCCGCCCATGGCGCAGAGCGACCCGTCGGTCATCACGTCGCAGAGATCCGCGACGACGGTGAGATTCTCTTCCGGACGGATGCCGGCGATGACCTTGTCCATGGTCTCGACGCCGCGCGTCGCGCCGATGCGGCAGGGGGTGCACTTGCCGCAGGATTCCACCGCGCAGAACTCGAAGGCGAAGCGCGCCTGCTTGGCCATGTCCACGGTGTCGTCGAACACCACGATGCCGCCATGGCCGACGAGGCCCTTCTTGGCCGCCATCGCCTCGTAGTCGAGGGGCGTGTCGAGGAGGTGATCGGGGAAGTAGGCGCCGAGCGGGCCGCCCACCTGCACCGCCCGTACCGGGCGACCGCTCTGGGTGCCGCCGCCGAAATCCTCGATGATTTCGCGCAGGGTGATGCCGAAGGCGTACTCGATGAGGCCGCCGTGCTTGATGTTGCGGGCGAGCTGGATCGCGAGGGTGCCGAGGGACCGGCCCATGCCGTACTCGGCATAGGCCTTGGCGCCGTGCTCCAGGATGTAGGGCACGGCCGTGAAGGTCATGACGTTGTTCACCAGCGTCGGCTGGCCGA
>JAKONB010000167.1 GCA_022702195.1 Beijerinckiaceae bacterium
CGATGTGGCGCCCCAGCACCACGAGGCAGACGGTGATCGGGGTGGCCAGCACGAGGCCGATCGGCCCCCACAGGAACGCCCAGATCGTCGCCGACAGGATCACGGCGATGGGCGAGAGACCCGTGGAATGGCCGTAGAGCAGGGGCTCGATCACGTGCCCGGCGACCGGCTCCACCACCAGGAACAGGGCCGCCGTGGCGATCACCATGGTCCAGCCCGGATCCACCGCGGCGGCCACGATCAGCGGCAGCAGGGCGCTGATCGCCGCCCCGACATAGGGCACGAAGCGCAGGATCGCGGCCAGAACCCCGAACAGGATCGGGTTGGGCACGCCGATCCACCAGAGGCCCGTGCCGATGACGATGCCGAACGCGATGTTGAGGACGAGCTGGGCGAGGAAGAAACGGCTGAGCCGGCTCACCGCGTCGTCGATGGCGGCGGTCGTCCGGCGCAGGTCGCCCGAGCCCGCCAGCCGGATCGCGCGGTTGCGCAGGTCTTCGCGCTGGAGAAGGATGAAGATCGTGAAGATCAGGATCAGGCCGGTGGTGGCCAGCGGGTGGAGGATCGGCGCCGCGAAGGTGCCCAACGTGCCGACCAGCCCGGCCTTCTCGGCGGCGATCTGCACGTGGAGCGGACGCTCGACGCTCCCCGCCGCGCCGTCCGGCGCGCGCCCCTTGAGATCCGGCTGCAGCTCGGCGCCCAGATCCTGGACCATGTCGATGATCCGCGTGAACGGGCCGTTGCCCGCCGTCGCGTCCTTGAGGGAGGCGATCTTGTCGCGCATGGTCAACTGGTAGCGCGGCAGGTCGGAGGCGAGCTGCGCCGCCTCGTTGGCGATGAGCAGGCTCACCCCGAGCAGCGCCCCGAAGGCGGTGACCACCACGGTGAGCACCGCCACGGCGCGGGGCAGGCGGATGCGCCGCAGCAGGCGCACCCCCGGCACCAGGACGAAGCTCAGCAGGATCGCCAGGGTCACCGGCACGAAGATGTCGCGCCCCAGATAGAGCGCGGCCGCCACCGTGATCACGAGGAGGCACGAGGCCAGGGCGGTGAAGACCGGCATCGCCTGCCGGAGGAGGCGGGCGGTGATGGGATCGTCGCTCATCGTGTCAGGGTCTCGTCCGGGGGGAGCGACGGGCGTCTCGGGGGCCGAGACGATCCGGCAAGGAGGCGGTCGGGGGTGTGAAGCCGGCGGGGCGCGCCCGCCGGCCGTCAGGCGGCCGGGGCGGGGGCGCCGACGGCGGCGTTGATCTGGGTGAGCAGCTTGGAGAAGTCGACAGGCTTGGGGTGATAGTCGTTGCAGCCCGCCTGGATCGCCTTGTCCCGGTCGCCCGACATGGCGTGGGCGGTGAGCGCGATGATTGGAATTCCCTGCGTGTCGCTGTCGGATTTGAGGACGCGCGCCGCCGACCAGCCGTCGAGGATCGGCAGGTTCATGTCGAGCAGGATGACGTCGGGGCGGCCGGTGCGGGCCTGCTGCACGCCGGCTTCGCCGTCATGGGCCAGGATGACGTCGTAGCCGCGCCGCTTCAGGCGCCGGGACAGGAAGTCCCAGATCTCCTCGTGATCCTCCACCAGCAGAATCTTCACCATGACCCCTGTTCCCCTCGTATCCGTCCCGGCCCGGGTCCGGTGCACCGGACGGTGCCGGCATCCCACGGCCCCCGGGGCCGGACGGCCGCGCGCGCCACCGGGACGTCAGCCCCATGCCTTCACTCTGCTGTGAACGCACAACCCGCCCGAACGGTCCACGCCACGCCGGCGATCGCCGCGCGAGGCCGCCGGCGTGGCGCGCGCGCCACGGACGACCGGCCCGGACGCATCCGTCCGCGTCGGCTCAGCGCCCCGGGACGGTGGCGGCTCCCGGCGGCGCGGAGACTTGACCGCCGGGCAGGAAACCCTGGTTCTGCATCCAGATCAGCGCGATCAGGGCCGCCAGCAGGGTGGCGAGCGACGACAATCGACCGATCGCGCGCCGCCGCACCACGATCAAGGCCAGGACCCCGAAGAACAAGACCAGCAGGACGATCATCAGCATCGGAAGGTCACGGCCCCTGAATGGCGCAAGAGGCCCGGGAAACGTGGCGGCCGGCGTTTTCGTTCGGCGGCCATCCGGTTCATCATCGCGAGCCCGCAACGCGCCCCTCGCAGGCCGAACGATTGGGACGCGGCCTGCCGGCTCGCCGCCGGCCCTCGCAACGGGGGGCGCCGCGTCCCGGCCTCGCTCCTCCGCTCTCGCGGACGTGCGCGGCCCCCGTGAGGCCCCTCCCGCGAGACGGACGGCTGATCCGGAGCGGCCCCTCCGCCATGACGGCGATGATCCCCCGTCGCACCGCCGGCCGCGCCGATCGACGGGGCGTTGCGCGGCAGGAACGACGACGGCGTGAAAGTCGTCGTTCCACCGCGTTGAGAATTGTGGGGATGTCCCGCACAAATGGCGTGGGGCGCGCCCAATACCGCAGCTTGACAGCATTGCCGGCCAGCGCCGTCTTCGATAAAGGCGGCTTATGTCAGATCTCGAAGCTTTGCTTGACCGCCTGAAGGGCGCCCAGCGCGACCTCCTCCTTGAGGCGGCCAAGGTCGCCATGCTGCCGCCCGACAGCATGCTGCGGCGGGTCGCCGATCTCGAGAACACCATCGCGGCCGTCGAGGCGCTGATCGACGAACAGGCCCGCCGGCCCGGTCGCGCCGAGGATTGAGCGCCCCCGAGACGCCCGACGGCCGCTACATCGTGGTGCGCGGGCGGCTCTGGCGACGGGCGCGGCCGGACCTCTCCGAGGCCGAGCGAGACCGGATCGTGGGCGACCTGATGCGCGCCCGGCGCGCCGTGAAGACCGCCAAGGCGGCGGACGATGCCGAGGCCCTGGCCCTGGCCCGGCGGGCGGTGGACGCCGCCAAGCACGCCCTGGGGGAGCGCGGCCCGGTCTGGTGGCGCGACGGCGCCCCCGATCTCAACCGCCACATGGCGCGCAACACGCCCTACGCGGACTGGTACGCCGCCCTCCCCGAGGACGGCTCCGCGACCGAGTAGCCGGATGGGCTGGACCGGGCGGCCGGCATCGCCTATATCAACCCTGCGATTGACGACCGATTCGTAATAACGTTTCAGGACCCGGAGGGCAGTACTCCGGCGCCTCCACCACGAGCCCAGGGCCGCCACGCGCGCTGGGCTTCTGATGGGGGCGAAATAGGATCGACTGGGCGGTAAAGGGATCGCGAGTTCACCGTCACTTCGGTGGCGGATGATGCGATTGTCGGTAAGGACTCGACCGGTTCGACGCGGGCAACCCCCGTTTCGGGCATTTGGCCAAAACTCTAAATGCCAACGATAACGTTGTCATGGATGCCCGCCTCGCGGCGTAAGCATCTTGCGGTAGGGTAACCGTCGAAACAGAACCCGGAGCTTCGGCTCCGGGACCCACCTTT
>JAKONB010000392.1 GCA_022702195.1 Beijerinckiaceae bacterium
ATTTCATCGCCATAGCCCCAATCCTCCCGGCCCACTTCCTGGGGCGGGTGGGAGCGTCCGTCGCGCACGATGATGACCCCCATGGAGGAGCCCTCGGCCACCGGCTTGAGCACGTAGGGCGGCGTCAGGACGTGTGACTTCGCGGCCTCATGACGGTTAACGACGCAGCCCTCCGGGACCGGGACTCCCGCCGCCCGCATGACCACTTTGGCACGCTCCTTGTGCATGGCCAGCGCCGAGGCGAGCACGCCCGAATGGGTGTAGGGGATGCGCAGCACCTCCAGGAGGCCCTGGATCGTGCCGTCCTCCCCCGCCGGCCCGTGCAGGGCGTTGAGGGCCACGTCGGGGCGCAAGGCGGTGAGGACCGTGGCGATGTCGGGCTGAACGTCGACGCGCGTCACCCGGTAGCCCTGGCCTTCCAGGGCATCGGCGCAGGCCTGCCCGGAATTCAGCGAGACCGGCCGCTCGGAGGACCACCCGCCCATCAGGACGGCGACGTGCTTGGACATGGGAGGCTCCGGAGGGAGGAGAGATCGGTTGGGACGGCGAAGGGGTTGTGAGCGCGGTCATCGACCGGAGGCGGTCAGAGCTTCAGAGGTGGGCATAGGCCTCATCGTCGACAGGATCGTCCCATTCCGTGAAAACCGCGAAGGGATCGCCGTCATCGGGCTCCGCCGGTTCGATGACATCACTGGGATCGATCATCCACGCCTCCCGTCTCGATCGAGGCTCGCCCCCCCCGCCATTCGGAAGAGAGTTTCAGGCCTGATTTCGGTCGCCGATCGGCGCAGTCTTAAAGCGGCGCAGCATCCGCAGCGAGACCGATCCGCTTGATCTCCCAGTGGAGCTCGACGCCCGAGGTCTCGCGCACCCGGCGGCGGACCTCCTCGCCGAGGCCCTCGATATCGGCCGCCGTGGCACCCTCGCGGTTGATCAGGAAGTTACAATGCATCTCCGAGACCTGGGCGCCCCCCACGCGGAGGCCCCGGCAGCCCGCGGCATCGACGAGCTGCCAGGCCTTGCCGCCCGGCGGGTTCTTGAAGGTCGAGCCGCCGGTGCGCTCGCGGATCGGCTGGGCCGCCTCGCGGGCGGCGGTGACCCGGTCCATCTCCGCCTCGATGGTGGCGCGGTCGCCGGGCCGTCCCCGGAACAGGGCGCTGGTGAAGATCACGTCCTCGGGCGCCGCGCTGTGGCGGTAGGTGAAGCCCATTTGGGCGTGGGACAGGGTCACGAGATTCCCCTCGCGGTCGACGCCCCGCGCCTCAACCAGCACGTCGGTGGTCTCGCCGCCATGGGCGCCGGCATTCATCCGCAGGGCGCCGCCGACGGAGCCCGGAATGCCGCGGAAGAAGGCGAGCCCGTCGAGTCCGGCTTCGGCCGCCGCCTTGGCGAGGCGCATGTCGGGCAGGGCCGTGCCGACCCGCAGATCCTCGCCGTCGATCGCCACCGCGCCGAAGGCCCGGCCGCCGAGGCGCACCACCACCCCCGGCACGCCGCCATCGCGCACGATGAGGTTCGAGCCGAGGCCGATCACCGTGACGGGAAGCGCGGGATCGAGGGCGGCGAGCAGGACGGCCAGATCCTCGGCATCGGCGGGGGTGAACAGCACCTGCGCCGGGCCGCCGACCCGGAACCAGGTCAGGTCCGCCAGTGGCTGGTTGGCGAGGAGCCGCCCGCGCAGGGCGGGCGCCCGGTCGCGGATTGCGGGGGTGATGTCGGGAAAGGCGGTCATGGAAGTTCTCCTCCTCTCCCCGCCTGCGGGGAGAGGGCCTTGCCGACCTTGTCGCCGGCAAAGCGAGGCGGCAGCCGAGGGTGAGGGGGCGGCTCCGCAGGAGCCACGTTCGGAATCTCCCCCTCGCCCTCCGGGCTCACGTCGACCCCGACGAGGGGGCCGACGTCCTCTCCCCGCAGGCGGGGAGAAGGGGGGAGTGCTTCGAAGATCGTCGCGACGACGACGCCGGTCTGAGTCATGGTGTCCGTATTCCAGAAGCGCAGCACGCGATAACGGCGGTCGCGGAGCCACGCATCCCTGCTCCGATCGTATGGACTGTCCGCATGTTGACCACCGTCGGCCTCAACGATCGGCCGCGCTTCGCGGCAGACGACATCGGCGATGTCAGGTCCGATCGGCCCCTGCCGAACGAACTCGAATCGGCGACACGCCTGTCCTTCAAGCGTGACCAGAGGCGGCGTTCCGCCTCAGGCGGCGACGGAACCGGGTCCGCTCGGCGCCGCCAGATCGCATGACGGAATCAGCCGTCCAAAGCCGCCAATTCCCCCGGCAGGGCATAGGCCCATTGGGTGATGTTGCCGGCGCCCAGGCACACCACGTAGTCGCCCGGCTTGGCGCGGCCGGCGACGATGCCGGCGAGGTCCTCGGAGCGCTCCAGCGCGATGGCGTCGCGGTGGCCGCGCGACTTCAGACCCGAGACGAGGCCGTCGCGGTCGATTCCCTCGATGGGCGCTTCACCGGCCGCGTAGACCGGAGCGACGATCACCGTGTCGGCATCGTTGAAACAGGTGCAGAAATCGTCGAACAGCGAGGCGAGGCGCGAGTAGCGGTGCGGCTGCACGATCGCCACCACGTTGCCCTCGGTGGAGGCGCGGGCAGCCTTGAGCACCGCCTTGATCTCCACCGGATGATGCCCGTAATCGTCGAAGATCAACGCGCCGTTCCACTCGCCGGTCTTGGTGAAGCGGCGCTTGACGCCGCCGAAGCCGGCGAGCGCCTTGCGGATCGCCTCCGGCTCGACGCCGAGTTCGTGGGCGACGGCGAGCGCGGCGGTGGCGTTGAGCGCGTTGTGCTTGCCCGGCATCGGCAGGACGAGGTCTTCCATCTCCAGGCGGAAGCCGGGGCGGCGGTCGCGGATCATCACGCGGAACCGGCTCTGGCCGCCGCGCAGGTCCACGTCGATGAGGCGGACATCGGCCTGCGGGTTCTCGCCGTAGGTGATGATCCGGCGATCCTCGATATGGCCGACGAGGTCCTGCACCACCGGGTGGTCGATGCACATCACCGCGAAGCCGTAGAACGGGATGTTGTCGATGAAGCGCCGGAACGCGTCCTTCACCGCCTCGAACGAACCGAAATGGTTGAGATGCTCGGGATCGATGTTGGTGACGATGGCCACATCGGCCGGCAGCTTGAGGAAGGTGCCGTCGGATTCGTCGGCCTCCACCACCATCCACTCGCCCTCGCCCATGCGGGCATTGGTGCCGTAGGCGTTGATGATGCCGCCGTTGATCACGGTGGGATCCATGTTGCCGGCATCGAGCAGGGTCGCCACCAGGGAGGTGGTGGTGGTCTTGCCGTGGGTGCCGGCGATGGCGACGCAGGACTTGAAGCGCATCAGCTCGGCCAGCATCTCGGCGCGCCGCACCACCGGCAGGCGCGCCTCGCGCGCGGCCATCAGCTCGGGGTTCTCCCGCTGGATCGCGGTGGAGACGACGACGAGGGCGGCGTTCTCGACGTTGACGGCCGCGTGGCCGACGAAGGTCTTCATGCCCTTCTCGGCGAGCCGCCGGACATTGGCGTTGTCGTTGGCGTCCGAGCCCTGCACCGTATAGCCGAGATTGTGCATCACCTCGGCGATGCCGGACATGCCGATGCCGCCGATGCCGATGAAGTGGATGGGGCCGAGCTTGTCGGGCAGCTTCATGGGATGAACCAGTCCAGGTCGGGAGCCGCGCGATCGCGGTCTCCCCATGGGGAATCAGGTGCGGGCGGCGGTAGCGACGACGATGTCGGCGAGGCGTTCGGCGGCGTCGTGGATGCCGGCGCTTTTGGCGCTTGCCGCCGCCGCGGTCAATTTTTCGGGGTTGGTGAAGAGATCGAGGAGTTCGGCGGCCAGGCGATCCGGCGTGAACGCGCCCTGGGCGATCGGCAGGGCCGCGCCGATGGCGCCGAGGGTCGCCGCGTTGGCGGCCTGGTCCTGATCGAGGGCCCCGGGCAGGGGCACGAGGATCGACGGCCGGCCGATGGCGGCGAGCTCCGAGACCGTGGAGGCACCCGAGCGGCCGATGACCAGATGCGCCGCCGCCATGCGGCCGGGCAGGTCCTTGAAGAACGGCGCCGTCTCGAGGCCGGCGAGCCCCAGGCCGAGATAGAGGTTCTGCACCGCCGTCAGATCCTCCGACCGCACCTGCTGCACGAGGTGGACGCGCGCGCGCAGGTCGGCCGGCAGGCTGGCAACGGCCTTGGGCACCACCTCGCCCATCACCCGCGCGCCCTGGCTGCCGCCGAAGACCAGGAGATGGAGCGGCCCCTCGGCGCCGAGGGGCGGATAGGCGGTGGCGGCCGCCGCGATCACCGCGGGGCGCAGGGGGTTGCCCGTATGGGTCCGCGGAGCCAGCGCCTTGGCCGGCACGCCGCGCACCTCTTTGAAGCCGGTGGCAATGGCCCGCGCGCCACGGGCCAGGAAGGCGTTGGCCCGGCCCATCACCGCGTTCTGTTCGTGCAGGATGGTGGGTACGCGCAGGATCTGCCCCGCCAGCATCGGCGGCACCGTGGGGTAGCCGCCGAAACCGACGATCGCCGCCGGATTCAGGCGGCGGATCTCCCGGGCGGCCACGCCGAAGCCGCGTCCGAGGGTGAGGAGCGCCGTGCCGCGCTTGACCAGCGAGCGGCCCGACGGGGTGGCGGAGGCGATGGTGACGATCTCGGAGGCCGGAAAACCGGTGGCGATGGAATCCACCCGCGCGTCGGTGGCGAGCGCCACCCGCACGCCGCGCGCCCGCAGGGCATGGGCGAGGCTCTCGGCCGGGAAGAGATGCCCGCCCGTGCCGCCGGCACAGAGCAGGATGGTGGGCGTGGCGACGGTCAACGCATCACTCCGGCGATGGTCGCCGGGGCGGTGCCCGGCGGCTTCTGGCTCAGGGTGGTGGTGCGCGGGCGCTTGCGGGTCAAGGCGACGAGGAAACCCATGCCGAGGGCGAGCGACAGCATCGACGATCCGCCGAAGGAGACGAAGGGCAGCGTCATGCCCTTGGCCGGCATCAGCCGCACGTTCACCGCCATGTTGATGCAGGCCTGCAGTCCGAACAGGGCGGTCAGGCCGGTGATGGCCAGGCGCGCGAAGGTGTCGTCGGTGCGGCGGGCCAGCCGCAGCCCGCGCATGACGATGTAGGCGAACAGGCAGACCAGGGCGAGGCAGACCAGGGCACCGAATTCCTCGCCGATCACCGAGAACAGGAAGTCGGTATGGGCGTCCGGCAGGTGGCGCTTGGCGACGCCCTCCCCCGGGCCGGTGCCGAACCAGCCGCCGGAATTGAAGGATTCGCGCGCCCAGAACACCTGGAAGCTGTCGCCGGAATCGGCGTCGAGGAAGCGGTCGATGCGCTCGCGCACGTGGTGCAGGAAGCGATAGGCCGCGGCCACGCCGATGAGGCCGCCGGCGCCGAGGCCCGCCACCCAGAACCAGTGCAGGCCGGCCACGAAGAACAGCGAGCACCACACGATGGTGATGAGCATGGTCTGGCCGAAATCCGGCTGGAGCAGCAGCGGCACGATGGTGATGGGCAGGAGCAGGATCGCCAGGAGGCCGCCCGGCATGTCGCGCCGCTGCGCGCCCTCCGAGAAGGCCCAGGCGGCCACCACGACGAAGGCGGGCTTGACGAATTCGGAGGGCTGGAGGCCGAACGAGCCGAACTGGATCCAGCGATGCGCGCCCTTGATCTCCGGGCCGAACTTGCCGGCCAGGATGCAGAGGGTGACGCCGAGGATCCAGGTGCCCAGGGCCACGCGCCGGATATGGCGCAGGGACAGGAACGAGACGGCGACGATGATCAGCAGCGTCGGGGCCAGATACAGCGCCTGACGGTTGAGGAAGTAGAAGGTCGGCAGGCCGATCCGCTCGGCCACCGGCGGCCCGCCGCCCATGAGGAAGACGAGGCCGGCCACCATGAGGGCGCCGAGCCCCGCGAGCAGGCCGCGATCGACGGTCCACCACCAGTCGGTGAGAGGCGTGCGTTCCGCGCGGGACATCATGGATTTGCGCTCTCCCTCGGGCCTCGCGGCGCTCGCGGGAGAGCGGCCGACGGCCGCCGGCAGCGTGGAGCCGGCACGGGCGCGATCCTGTGCCGGAATGGTAAACCAATCCTTGCGGCGGTCCGAAGGATCGGCGGAGAAGCGCGCCCTCAGGCCTGCGCCTTGCCCACCGCCAGGTGCGCGAAGGCGTAGATCAGCCCGACCTCCTCGAGCCGGTCGAAGCGACCGGCGGCACCCCCGTGACCGG
>JAKONB010000433.1 GCA_022702195.1 Beijerinckiaceae bacterium
GCACCTGCACGTCGACGGCCCGCGCCTCGATCCCCTCAAAGGCGACGGTGGCGACGCGTGTGACCATGCGGCAGAGACTCACGGTGGGAAGAGCTTGACCGTAAGGCGCGGATGGGCGGCAGACAAACGTTCCGTGTACGTCGTCGCTGCATCGCGATGGAACCGCGCGCCGCGCGTGCTCGTTCGCCCCGCGTCGTATTCGAACCACCGTTCCCAGGAGATGTCATGTCCTTCAAGACCACCGGCCTCGCGGCCCTCGCCGTCGGCCTCGCCATGACCGGCTCCGCCTCCGCCGACCGCAAGCCCACCCCCGAGGAGCAGACCAAGATCGAGGCCGTCCTGAAGCAGGAAGGCTTCAGCAAGTGGAAGAAGATCGAGGTCGAGGACGACGAGATTGAGGTGGACGACGCCATCGACGCCAACGGCAAGCAGTTCGATCTCGAGCTCGACCCGAAGACCTTCGCCATCGTCAAGCGCAA
The DNA here is from genome assembly GCA_022702195.1 of Beijerinckiaceae bacterium. Lineage (GTDB taxonomy): Bacteria > Pseudomonadota > Alphaproteobacteria > Rhizobiales > Beijerinckiaceae > Methylobacterium. The sequence goes on from JAKONB010000433.1 coordinate 480, forward strand.
GGCCGAGTAGGCCACTCGCCCCCACGACGGCGGATCGCGGCGGCCAGCGCTTGCATCCGCCGCGCAGCCCGGCCATATAGCGCTCGGGAGGTTGGCGAGGGACGTTTCACTCGCCAACCGGGTCAGGTCCGGAAGGAAGCAGCCCTAACGAGACCGAGCGGGTCTTCGTCCAGCCTCCCACCTCGTTTCGTTTCCGCAAGGCCCGCGTGGCGGCTTCACCCCGACCGGGGCCGCCCGAACCACGCAAGGCTGCATGGACGCGACCTCCGGTACCGCGAGCGACGAACCGGGCCTGCCCGGTTTCCCTGAGCCGCCCCCGGCCGCGACGCCCTATCGGGTGCTCGCCCGGAAGTACCGTCCCCAGAACTTCGACGATCTGATCGGACAGGGCGCCATGGTGCGCACCCTGGCCAACGCCTTCGCGTCCAACCGCATCCCGCAGGCCTGGATGCTGACCGGCGTGCGCGGTGTCGGCAAGACCACCACCGCCCGCATCCTCGCCCGCGGCCTCAACTACGTCCGTGACGGCCACCCCGATACCGGGCCGACCATCGCGATGCCGGAACTCGGCCGCCATTGCCGGGCGATCATGGAATCCCGGCACATGGACGTGCTGGAGATGGATGCCGCCTCGCATACCGGCATCGACGACGTCCGCAGCATCATCGACGGCATCCGGTATTCGCCCACGGAAGCGCGCTACAAGGTCTACATCGTCGACGAGGTCCACATGCTCTCCGAGAAGGCGTTCAACGCCTTCCTGAAGACGCTGGAGGAGCCGCCGCCCCACGCCAAGTTCGTGTTCGCCACCACCGAGATCCGCAAGGTGCCGGTGACGATCCTGTCCCGCTGCCAGCGCTTCGACCTGCGGCGGGTGGAGGCCGACACCCTGGTGGCGCATCTCGCCCGCATCTGCGGGTCCGAGGGGGTCGAGGCCGATGCCGAGGCACTGGCGGCGATCACCCGGGCGGCGGAAGGCTCGGTGCGCGACGCCCTGTCCCTGCTCGATCAGGCGATCGCGCACGGGGCCGGGATGGTGAGCGCCCAGAGCGTGCGCGACATGCTGGGGCTGGCCGATCGCGGCCGCATCGTCGACCTCTTCGAGGCGGTGATGCGGGGCGACATCCCTGCCACCTTCGCGGAGGTGCGGGGACAATACGAGGCCGGGGCAGACCCGGCCGTCATCCTGTCGGATCTGGCGAGCTTCACCCACCTGGTGACGCGGCTGAAGCTGGTCCCCGGCGAGGCGGCGGCCGACCCGACCCTGAGCGAAGCCGAGCGGGGCCGGGGCGGCGAATTCGCCCAGCGGCTCTCGGTGCGGGTGCTGTCGCGGGCTTGGCAGATTCTGCTGAAGGCGATCCCCGAGGTCCAGACCGCGACACGGCCGCTGGCCGCCGCCGAGATGGCCCTGGTGCGCCTCGCCTACGCCGCCGACCTGCCGACCCCGGACGAGGCCCTACGCCAGATGCGCGGCGAGGTTCTGGGCGGCACGCCCCCACGCGCGCCGGTGGAGGCGATGCCGTCGGCACCTACCCTCTCCGGCCAGGGGCGACCACCGCTGCCGCCGATCCCGACCTTCTCCGATAGCGGGGCGGCCCAGCCGCGCCCGCCGCTGGCCATGGCGGCATCGGGGGGGGCACGCCCGGCCCTCTCGGTGGTGCCGGCTCAGCCGCAGCCCGAGCCGGAGGGACCGCGCCTGACCTGCCTCGCCGACGTGGTGGCCCTGGCGGACATCAAGCGCGACATCGGCCTGAAGATGGCGCTGGAGCGCGAGGTCCATCTCGTGCGCTTCGAGGCGGGCCGGATCGAGTTCCGCCTCGCCGAGGGCGGCCGCCAGAGCCTCGCCAACGACCTCGCCCGCGCCCTCGACCTGTGGACCGGCCGCCGCTGGATCGTGGCGCTCTCCAAGGAGACCGGCGAGCCCACCCTCGACGCGACGGCCCGGGCCGCCACCGAGACCCGGCACCAGAACGCCGCCGCCCATCCGCTGGTGCGCGAGGTACTGGCGCGGTTTCCCGGTGCCCAGATCGTCGACGTCCGCGACAAGGGGGCGGAGGTCGCGCCCGAAGCCGCGGTGCCGCCCACCGGCGAGGCGGAGACCGACGAATCCGACGACGAGGCATAGCGCCGGGCGCCGGCCCACCCCAGATCAGACCGGTAACACCCTCATTCGAAAGGCAGATCCCCGATGCGCGACCTCATGGGAATCATGAAGCAGGCCCAGGCCATGCAGGCGAAGATGGCCGCCCTGCAGAGCGAACTCGACCAGGTCGACGTGTCGGGCGCCTCGGGCGGCGGCGCCGTCCGGGTGACGATGACGGCCAAGGGCCTGGTGAAGGGGGTCCAGATCGACCCCGGCCTGATGGTCGCCGACGAGCGCGAGATCCTCGAGGATCTGGTGGTGGCCGCGGTCAACGACGCCCGGGCCAAGGCCGAGCAGGTCGCCGCCGAGCGGATGGGCGAGCTCACCAAGGGCCTGCCCCTGCCCCCCGGCATGACCCTGCCGTTCTAGCCCGCCGCCGCGCCGGAGGGGCGTCCGGCCCGGTGCACCATCGCAACCCAGCCCGCAACGCGACGCGCAATCCCGCCGCCGGGATCGCACCGCCCGGGCCGTCGCGCCGGGGTGGCGCC
>JAKONB010000465.1 GCA_022702195.1 Beijerinckiaceae bacterium
CCCAGGACGATCGATAGGATGTGGGGCATGGATCCCGGGGAGTGGAGGCTGCGAGCGGTCACCTCGCCTAGGTAGGGGTGGACATCGGCGTGTCACCGGCGATGTTGCGTCGCGCCACCAGGGTCGCCCACGAGGAAACGGAACGAGCATGACGCCAGCCCCCTCGCGATCCGGCCATGGCCCCGCGGTGCCGAGCGCCAATTTCCTCCTCGTCACGCTGATCTTCGCCAGCCTCGGCTTCGCCCTCGGGCTCGGCGCCCTGAAGGGGGCGGGAGCCGGGTTCGTGTTCGTCATGACGGGGTTCGTGCTCGCGCTATGCCTGCACGAATTCGCCCATGCCCGGTCGGGCCGGAAGGCCGGCGACACCACGATCGCCGCCGGATACCTCACGCTCGACCCGCGCCGCTTCGGCGAGCCGATCCCCAAGCTGGTCCTGCCGGTGCTGCTCACCATCCTGAGCGGAATCGGACTCCCGGGCGGCTACGGCCCCGCCGATCGCCAACGGATGCCGGATCGGATGCGGCAGATGCGGGCAGCGGCCGCCGGCCCTGGCACCAGCCTCGCGATCCTCCTCGTCCTGGCGCTCCTCTACGGGTTGACCCGCGCGGGCTCGAATGCCCTGAGCGGCGTCCTGGCGGTCTCGGCCCTGTTCCAGTCCACCGCCCTCGTCCTCAACCTGCTGCCGATCCCGGGGCTCGACGGGTACGGTCTTGTCAGCCCCTGGCTGCCGGAGGCGTGGCGGGCCTTGGGCGACCGCCTTGCTCGCCATGCGGGGCTCGTGCTGGTGGGGATCTTCCTGTTCAGCGAGATCTTCGGTCGGGTGGTGTTCCGCGTCAGCTTCCCGCTCACCACCCTGCTCGGCTTCACGCCCCAGGACGTAGTGACAGGCTATCGGCTGATCCGGCTGTGGTGATCGGGCCGGGCGCGGTTTCGTGGTAGAGCGCGCCCGAAGTCCGGATTCCGACCCAGTTTGGCGCGCGGCCGGCGGAGACCGCAATGGCGTTCAAGACGACGTTCCTGGTGCAGACCTTCGTGCTCAAGCGCAAGCGCCTCACCCCCGGCGACCGGGAGGTGGCGGTGACGGAGAGCGGGGCGCTCAAGAAAGCGGAGGCGATGGCCGCCCGCTTCCCCGGCACGGCCGCCCTGAAGGTGGTGGCCGACGACGAGACCGGGGAGTTGGAGAGCGCGACGATCCTCGCCAGCTTCGGTGAGATCCCAGAGGATTTCGCCGAGGGGCTGCAGGGCTCCTGAGGTCAAGATGTCCTCCCCAAGCAGTAAGGCCCCGACGCTGTCGCGCCGGAGCCTTCTACATAGTTAAACGCGGTTAAACGAGCCGGTTCCGCTTACGGGCAGGAATGCCGCTGACCGTCATTGCCCAGATAAGTGCCCGACCGGCGGTCGTAGGACCGGAAGCGCTGGACGCAATAGGCCACATCCTGTCCCTGCGGTGCGACCTGCACCTCGGTCTCCTGGCCGCCGTAATAGGCCGGCGCATAACCGCCGCCATAACCTGCACCGTAGCCGCCATAGCCGCCGCCGTAATAGGCCGGAGCGTAACCGCCACCATAGTAATCGTCACCGTAGAAGCCGCTGCCGAGCCCGTAGCCGATGCCGGCTCCGGCAAGGCCTAATCCGACACCAAGACCGAGGCCACCATAGCCACGACGGTAGCCATAGCCATAGCCTCGCCCACCGCGGTTGAAGGCGTAGCCGCCACCGCGATGGACGCCACGGTCGAAGCCGCCCTGGCCGCCGCGGAAGCCACCCCCGAGAGCGGCGCCGCCGCCGAATCCGGCCGCCGTCGCACCGCCGATGCCGCCACGCGGTCCCCCAAAGCCCCGTCCGGCCAAGCCTTGGCCACCGAAGCCCTGGCCGCCCCGGAAGCCGCCGCCCGCCAGACCGCCACGGAAGCCACCGCCCCCCATGCCGCCACGGAACCCGCCACCGCCGCCAAAGCCGCCGCCGTGGAACCCGCCGCCGCCACCGTGGCCGCCACGGGCGTCGGCCGTGGCCGGAAGGAGGAGAAGAGCACCGACCATCGCGGCCGATGCGGCAAGAATGCGATTCATGGGATTGCCTGCAAATCTGGAGAAAGTTCTTGCAGGGTGAACGCGTCGCGAAGCGATAAAGTTCGTATTTCGTTACCTTGGCGCAGCTTGGTCAGGCATCCGGCGATTGACAAATCCGGCCCCGACCCTGACTCTGGAACCATTCCGAGGGGGGCTCCGAGAGCGGGGGCTGAGATTGGGCGCGTCGCCCTGACCCTTGAACCTGATCCGGTTCGTACCGGCGGAGGGACGGGAATCCTCGCATCGTACGCCGTACGGTGCCCCAGCCTGATGTCGTTCCTCACGAATCCGGGTCGCCTCCAACGTCAGGAGTTCGCCCGATGAACAAGCCCGTCCTTCCGAAAGATCTCCCCCAGGGTTCGCCGCAGGCGGTGACCACCGGCCCGATCATGGGGTCGCGCAAGGTCTACGCCGCCGTGGCCGGGCACGCCGACATCCGGGTGCCGTTCCGCGAGGTGACCCTGAGCGATCCGAAGGAAGCGCCGGTGCGCGTCTACGATCCGTCCGGCCCGTATACCGAGACCGACGCGCGGATCGACTTGAATGCCGGCCTGCCGGGCATCCGCGACCCGTGGATCGCCAAGCGCGGTTACGCCACCGTGACCCCGCGCGCGGTCAAGCCCGAGGACAATGGCTTCGTGCCGGAGGACAAACTCGTGGCCCCGTGTCCGGCGACCCGCCAGATCCGCAAGGCCGGGCCGGGCCAGATGGTGACGCAGTACGAGTTCGCCCGCGCCGGCATCGTCACCGAGGAGATGATCTACGTCGCGCATCG
>JAKONB010000476.1 GCA_022702195.1 Beijerinckiaceae bacterium
GCCAGGAAGCGGCCGGCGCTCGACGTGCCGAGGAAATGCGCGAAATACAGCTCGGCCGTGGTGAGGTCGCGCCCGATGCGCTGCTCGATCCGGCTGCGGTCGCGATTCATCATCTCGCCGGCCATCAGGGCGGCGATATAGGGGTCCTGGCGCAGGCGCAGCACGCGGGTCCGGGTGGCCTCGTCGGCGATCGTGATGGAGGCGCCGCGCCCGGTCACCGCCGCGGCTTCCGCCGCCAGCCCATGGCGGGGGCCATAGGCCTGGATCAGCTCGAGCCAGGTGGTGCAGAGGAACTGGAACAGCCCCTCCGCCGAGGAGGTGGAGGCCTTCACCGTGGTGGAAAAGCTCGATTCCTTGTCGGCGAGCGCCATGAGATAGACCGGATCGACCTGGGTCTCGGCGGCGGCGCGCAGGATGGTGTCGACGATCTCGCGCGACACTTCCATCGCGCCGAAGCGGAGGCGGTCGGCGCCGGACGCGTCCCGCGTCGTCGCCAGGGTGGCGAGATCGGTCTCGATCAGCGCCAGGGTGGCGGGTTCCTGCTCGACGACGGGAACCCCGGACCAGTCCGGCGCGTTCTGCCCCGAATTCGCCCCCGCGAGATCGCGGGCGGCGAGCGCGCTCTCGTCGATCCGGTCATGGGCGAAGGCGGCCGGCGCTAGGGCGCTCTGCGGCAGGCTCGACGTGACGACGATGCCCGCCAGGGCGGTGGCCAGGGCTCTGCGGCCTAGGGTCGAGAGGAAGCGGCGCGTGCGGCGCTCGCTCCGGGGCAGCCACGCGATGGTGGTTCCTGCCTCTTGCGTGTTTGCGTCGAAGGTCTCGTTGGGCACGAGACGGCTCACGTCGTCGGCGCGGGGCGCCGGCTCCGGGAAAACCCCCATCATCCGTCCTTGTTCGTGCCGCTGCCGTCATGGGCGCGGCTTCGATTGGTTCAGCGGCGCACGTCTCGCCGGTGGCTGTGACCAGAATGGGACAGCACCGTGATTCAACCGCGGCAGGCTTAACGGATGGTTAAGCCTCTGTTTTAACGGATATTTAACGAAATTGTCGGGCGATTTCCGCTTCAACCGCGGCAAAAAGGCGTCGCGGACGGCCTTGGAACGAAGCAGGACCGCGACAGTTAGCTAGGGCCAAGCGGACGTGCTCACCGAATTCGAGCCAGAAGACGTCCGGATCGAGTGAAGGAATACGTTTCCCATGAGCATGCAGACCGGTCGTCGCGTCGGCGTTGCCTTCGTCGGCATGGGAGGTGCTGTCGCCACCACCGCCATCGCAGGCATCGAGATGATCAAATCCGGCTCCAACCGGCTCGATGGGCTGCCTCTGGCGATGCTCTCCGTGGCCGGCATGGCCGATTACAAGGACCTGGTCTTTGGCGGTTGGGACCTCAACGACGACGATCTCGCCTCGGCGGCCACCGGCCACGGGGTGCTGACCCAGCAGGACATCGAGAACGGAGCCCAGGTGCTCAAGGGCATCAAGCCCTGGCCGGCGGTGGGCAGCGCCAAGTTCTGCAAGAACATCGAGGGCGCAAACCGCATCGTCGCCGCCGATCACCGCGAGGCGGTCTCGGTCATTGCCAGCGATCTGCGGCGCTTCCGCACCGAGAGCAATCTCGACGAGGTCGTGGTGGTCAACCTCGCCTCCACCGAGCGCTGGCCCGACCTCACCGCCCCGACCCTGAACTCCGTCGAGGCCTTCGAGAAGGGTCTCGATTCCAGCGACGAGTCGATCAGCCCGGCGATGCTCTACGCCTACGCGGCCATCAAGAGCGGCGTGCCTTACGCAAACTTCACCCCGAGCGTCGCCGCCGACGTGCCGGCGCTCCTGAAGATGGCCGAGGAGCTGAACGTTCCGGTGGCCGGCAAGGACGGCAAGACCGGCCAGACCATGATGAAGACGGTGCTGGCCCCGGCCCTCAAGGCCCGCGCCCTGCACGTAGATGGCTGGTTCTCCACCAACATCCTCGGCAACCGCGATGGTCTGGCCCTCAACGACAAGGACTCGCTCCAGTCCAAGCTCAACACCAAGGGAACGGTGCTGGATTCGATCCTCGGCTACCCGGTGGAGGACCACTTGGTCCATATCCACTATTACCGCCCGCGCGGGGACGACAAGGAAGCCTGGGACAACATCGATGTCAGCGGCTTCATGGGCCAGCGCATGCAGATCAAGGTCAACTTCCTCTGCAAGGACTCAATCCTGGCCGCTCCCCTGGTCATCGAGATCGCCCGCGTCCTCGATCTCGCCAAGAAGCGTGGTCAGGGCGGCGTGCAGGAGCAGCTCTCCAGCTTCTTCAAGGCCCCGATGGTGACCAACGGGCACGGGCCGGAGCACGATTTCGGCAAGCAGCAGACCATGCTGCTCGATTGGCTCGGCGTGAACTGATGTCGACGTCCTCAGAGGGGGGCGGCTTGGCCGCCCCTCTGGCGCTGCGCGCGCTCCTCGTTGAACTCAACGACCTCAAGCGGGTGCATTCGGCCGGGCGCATCGGCTCCATCGCCGAGCGGCTCTTCGCACAGGGCTGGGGCGCCCTCACCGGGGGCGCGGATCCCGAGGAGGTCGCCCTCGACATCACCGCCAAGGCCCTGGCCGCAACCCGGCTCTGCGATCTCGACGCGCCATTCCTCGCCGCCGCCGGCCTCCCGCCGGACGCGGTGTCGGGAATCCTTGTCGACGGCTTCGACGCGGTGACCGGCGAGGTCGAGGCGTCCCTGCGGGATCGCCTCCGGGCGCGCCTGCGTGAGCCTGCCGCCTTCCTGCCCGGTTCCCTGCCGGGCTTCGTGGCGGCCCTGGCGGCACAGCCCCGTGCCGGGGTGACCTGTCCCGGCCGGCCACGCATCCTGCTCGAACCGCCCGAGAACCATGCCGAGCACTGCCTCATCGTGGCGGTCTACGGTGTTGTGTTGAGCCCGTTCTATCGAGCCGACCCGGCCCAAGTGTTCCTCGCCGCCATGAGCCACCATTTCCACAATGCGGCGATGCCGGACGCGGGTTTCACCGGCGAGATGCTGCTCGGTGATCACCTCCTGCCGATCATGGCCCGGACCACCCGATGGGCATTGGACGAATTGAAGCCCGACCTTCAGGAGACGGTTCGGCGTGCCCGCGCCGTCCTGCCCGACGATGCGACGGCCGAGGGCCGCGCCTTCCATGCCGCCGATTGCATCGACCGGGTGCTGCAGATCGCCCAGCATCTGCGCGCCGCCTCGCTCACGATGGAGACGGTGTTGGACGAAATGGAACTCGTCCATGCCGGCCTGGTGAAGGGGTTTCACGACCGGGTGCTCAAGGATATGCGAATCCCGTGATCACCTGGTTCGGTCGCGCGGGTTGGACGTCATGATTCCCTTCGAGCTGTGCTCGCCCGAGACCGGTGAGGTCTTGAAGGCCGATACCCCGCATTCCCTGCGCGATGCATCGTCCGGGGCGCGCTGGCCGGTGATCGACGGCATTCCGTATCTGCGCACCAACCGGGCGGACCTCGTCGCTCGGACCCTGAAGCTGCTCGATGCCGGGGAGTCCGGTCTCGCCCTTGAAGGCCTGCTCGCCGACCAGGACGATTGGTGGACCGGCCCCGCGGCCGACCCCCTCGACCTGCACGAGTTGGTGCGCGACCGCGCCAAGCTCACCTTGCGCGACGCGGTGCGGCTCCTCGGCTGGGGTCGGGTCGGAGACTATTTTCTCAACCGCTGGAGCGACCCGACCTATCTCGCGGGTCTTACCCTGCTCGAAGCCCATTGGAACGATCCGATCTGCGTCTTCGAGTTCGCCTGCGGCATCGGCCATTACTTGCGCGAATTTGCCCTGCGCGGCGTCAAGGTCGCCGGGGCGGACGTGGTCTTCGCCAAGCTCTGGGTCGCCCGGCACTGGGTGGTGAGCCAGAACCTGCAGAAGGCTGCCCAATTCGTCTGCTTCGATGCCGGCTCGCCGCATTGGCCGGTGGCGGGTGCTCCGGTGGACCTCGTCGTCTGCAACGACGCGTTCTACTTCCTCGACGGCAAGGCCGAGATCCTCGATTGTCTGCGCCAGAATGCCGGCGACGACGGCTGGCTGGCGCTCAGCCACATCCACAACAGCGACCGGCCGGGCTTCTCCGCCGGCCGCGCGGTCTCGGCCGTCGACATCGACGAGCTGTTTCCGGACGGCCTCGTCTACGACGATGCCGAGTTGACCCGGGCCCTGGTGGAGAAGCGCGCCCCGTCCCCGCGCAATCCCTTCGACCTGAAGGACTGCGAAGCGTTCTCGGTGGTGGCCGGCCCCGGCATGCGCCCGGCGCCGCGCCCGGTCCTCGACGGCATCACCCTGCCGCTCAAAGGCCGGAGCCTGCGACTCAATCCGCTCTACGTGCCGGTCTCGGACGGCGATTACGCCATCCGCTGGCCCTCCGAGCGCTACGAGGCCGAATATGCCGGCCTCGCCACCTATCCATTGCACTCGCACGGCCCCGGAACCCTGGCCTGGGACGGCACCGACGCGGCGGGCCAGGAGAAGCGGGTGCGGATCCGCGAATTCGTTGATTTGCCGGAGCGATGGTGATGGGTGAGCCCGTCCGCTGGGGCATCGTCGGCTACGGCTGGGTTGCCCGCGATTACATGGCCCCCGGCATCCGCGCGGCCGGGCATCGCCTTGTGGCGGTGGCCGATCCGGGGGCGACGGCCCGGGCGGCGGCGGAGGCGCAAGGCGCGCGGGCCTATGTGGATCTCATCGATCTTGCCGCCGATCCGGAGATCGAGGCGGTCTATGTCGCCACCCCAAACCATCTGCATCGCGGGGCCGTGGAGGCGCTCGCCGCCTCCGGCAAGGCGATCCTGTGCGAGAAGCCGATGGCGGCCTCGCTCTCTGACGCCGAAGCGATGGTCGCGGCGGTTCGGCGACACGGCACCTTCTACGGCACCGCCTTCGACCAGCGCCACCACCCCGCCCACCGTGCCCTGCGTGACGCCATCGCGATCGGTCGGATCGGCACGGTCACGGCCGTGCGGATTGTCTATGCCTGCTGGCTGCACCGCGACTGGGCGGCCTTCGCCGGCCAGGACAATTGGCGCATCGACCCGCTGAAGGCCGGCGGCGGCGCCCTGATGGATCTGGCCCCGCACGGGCTCGACCTCACCGACTTCCTGCTCGGCGAATCGATCGTCGATCTGGCGGCGCTCACCCAGGCGCGGGCGCAGGATTACGCGGTCGATGACGGCGCTCTGCTGATCGGCCGCACGGAATCCGGCATCCTCGCCAGCCTGCATGTCGCCTACAATTGCCCCGACGTGCTGCCGCGCCGCCGCCTCGAAGTGGTCGGCACCGGCGGCCTGCTCACCGCCATCGACACGATGGGACAGGTGGCGGGCGGCACGCTGACGCTCACCGATGGCGCCACCGGTTCATCCGAGCCGCTGGCCTTCGACGCGGCGGCCTCGCCCTTCCTCGAACAGGTGCGGGCCTTCGGTGCGGCCCTGCGCCGGCCGGCGGAGCGCGATGCCTACAGCGCCGAGCGCGATCTCCACACCATGCGCCTGCTGGCGCGCGCCTATGATGCATTATCCTGAGGAGCGGCCCAGACCTTGACCGAACAGGACCAGGACGACCGAGCCCGCCACGACCGGATCAAGGCGCCCCGCGCCTATCGCTACGGCGCGCCCCGCCGGATCGAGGGTCTGCCCGGGTCGCTGCCCGAGCCGGTGCGCGCCTATCTCGACATCTTGCCCGAGGGCCGCATCGTCGGCTTCCCGCTGGCGCCGCTCGATCGCACCGGCATCCCGGTCTGGTTCGTGTCGCTGTTCCTCGACGATCCGTTCTTCGTCGGCGCGATGCCGAGCGGCATCGGCTACGGCGCCAGCGATGACGAGGCGATCATCGGCGCGGTGGCGGAGATCGCCGAGAACCTGATGCCGTCGCTCGCGGTGATGCCGCGCAAGAAGGAGCGCGGTTCCTACGACGACCTCGTCAAGGTGTTCGGCGCCGGGTCGGTGGCCGACCCGCTCACGCTCTGTCTGCCCGCCGGCAGCCCGGTGGGACGGGGCACGACCCTCGAATGGACCCAGACCGTCCGGGCACACACCGGCGAGACGGTGCTGATGCCGCTGGACATCGCCGCCACCGATTATTTCGAGCTGTCCGAGGGCTACAAGCCCTTCACCAACCTGATCACCAACGGGCTCGGCGCCGGGCCGGACATCGATTTCGCCCTGGGCCACGGCCTGCTCGAACTGCTCCAGCGCGACGGGAACGGCCTGCTGTTCCGCGCCCTCGACCAGGGCGTGACCCTCGACCTGTCGGAGGGGCTCGGCCCCGAGACGCGGGGGATGCTCGACCGGCTCGAAGGGCTCGGCATCAAGGCCCTGCCGAAATTCGCCACCGACCAGTTCGGCCTCACCAACCTCTACGTGGTCGGCTACGACCGGAATCTCGCCGATACGCCGGTTCCCATCGCGCTCTCGGCCTGCGGCGAGGCCTGCGACCCGGACCGCGAGCGGGCGCTCCGGAAGGCTCTGCTCGAATTTCAGGCGGCGCGGGTGCGCAAGGCCTTCGGCCACGGCCCCCTCGCCTTCGCCGAGCGCGTCACCCCGCCGGGCTACGTGCAGGCCTTCATCGACAAGGCCCTGCCGAGCCTCGACCTGGAGGAGAGCCGGGCGCTAAGAGCCATGCTCGACTGGATCGTCCAGCCGGCCGAAGGCATTGCCGACACCTTGCGCGACACGGTCTATTCCGAGCGCTCCACCAAGGCCTTCACCGACCTGCCGACCACCCCGGCGCCCGACGGTCATGCCCGTGGCCGCATCGCCCGCAAGCGCCTGGAGGAGGCGGGTTTCGACGTGCTCTACGTCGATTGCGCGCCCCCCGGCGGCGGGATCGGCGTGGTCAAGGCCATCGTGCCGGGCCTGGAAGTTGAGACCATGAGTTACCACCGCATCGGCGAGCGCAACGCCCGCAAACTCTTGGAGCGCGACCATCCGCTGATCCGCTTCGGGCAGGCGAGCGAGACGCTGCGTCCCGTGCGCCTGACCCCGGAGGCCATCGAACGCTTCGGCGGCCAGCCCCTGTTCGACGTGGCCCTGGCCGACCGGATCGTAGGCGCGCATTATCCCCTCTACCGCGAGCCGGAATCGCACCACGCGCCGTTCCGCCTCGCGCAGCAGGGGAGGGCGGCATGAGTTTGCGCTTTGCCTACAACACCAACGGCACAGCCCATCACCGCCTCGACGACGCCATCGATCTCATTGCCGATGCCGGCTACCAGGGCGTGGCGCTGACCCTCGACATCCACCATCTCGACCCCTTCGCCGACAATTGGGTGCAGGAGGCGCAACGGGTGTCGAGCCGGCTGCAACGGCTCGGACTCGGCTGCGTCATCGAGACCGGCGCCCGCTTCCTCCTCGACCCCAGGGCCAAGCACGAGCCGACCCTGGTGAGCGGCGATGCCGTCGGCCGTGCCCGCCGCATCGGCTTCCTCAAGCGTGCCGTCGACATCGGGGCGATTCTCCATACCGAGGCGCTCTCCTTCTGGGCCGGCGTGCCGAAACCCGGAATCGATCGCATCGAGGCCGGACGTTGGCTGCGCGAGGGCCTCACGGAGGTCGTCGCCTACGCCGAGGCGCAGGGCGTCGTGCCATGCCTGGAGCCCGAGCCCGGCATGCTGGTGGAGACCCTCGACGATTTCGCCGCCCTCGCCGTGCCGGGGCTGACTCTCGCCCTCGATACCGGCCATTGCCTCGTCACCGGCGAGCGCGAGCCGGCGGCGGCGATCCACGAATTCGCCGGCCGCATCGGCACCGTGGCCATCGAGGACATGGCGCGCGGTGTCCATGTCCACCTGCCCTTCGGCGAGGGCGACATGGATGCGCCGGGCGTGCTCGACGCCCTCAATGCCATCGGTTTCTCCAAGCTCGTCTGCGTCGAACTCTCGCGGGAAAGCCACCGCGCCGACGTGATGGTGCCGGAGACGCTGGCTTACCTGCAGAACTGCCGCAAGCACGCAACGGAGAACCACGCGTGAGGATCTGCTTCGTCAGTCGCCGTTACTTCCCGGCCATTTCCGGCATGAGCGTCTACGCCCAGAACCTCCTGCGCGAACTCGTGGGGGCCGGCCACGACGTGACGATGATCAGTCAGTATCGCGGCGACGATTTCGGCACCCGCGTCTATGGCGGCGGCCCGCCCCCCGCCGTGCCCGGCGTCCGCGTGATCGGCCTGGAACAGATCGGCGAGCAGACGAACGGCGATTTCGAGCGCGACATCGCCACCCTGGTAGAGACGATCCAGGCCGAGCATGACCGCGCGCCGTTCGACATCCTCCACGCGCAGTACGGCTACCCCACCGGCTGGGCGACGTTGCTGGCGTCCAAGGCCATCGGCGTTCCGAACGTGGTCTCGATCCAGGGCGGCGACGGTCATTGGGTCGGCTCGTGCTGCGAGACCCACCGGGTCGCCATGTGCGATGTGCTGGCCCATGCCAACGCCCTGCTGATCGGCGGCCAATCCTTCGTCGAAGAAGTCTGCGACCGGCTCGGGTCCGATCCGGCCCGCTTCACCATCGTGCCGGGCGCCGTCGATACCGCGCGGTTCACCCCCGGCCCGGCCGGCCATGCCGGCCCGGTGCGGCTGTTCTACCATGGCCGGGTCGACCGCCGGAAAGGCGTGCTCGATTTCATCGACGCGCTCGCTCTGGTGCGGGCGCGCGGCGTGCCGTTCGTGGCGATCATCTCGGGCATCGGCCCGGACGTGGATTCCTCCGAGGCCCGCGCCGCCGAACTGAATTTTTCCGAGGACGAGATCCGCTTCACCGGTTACGCCGATTACGACACGGTGCCGGACCTCTACCGGCGGGCCGACGTGTTCGTGTCGCCGACCTACGCGGAAGGGTTTTCCAACACGATCCTGGAGGCCATGGCCGCCGGGCTCGCGGTGGTCTCCACCCATTCGGTCGGGGTGTCGGATTGCCTGCGCGACGGTGAGAACGGCCTCATGGTGCAGCCCGGCGACGTGCCGGCCCTGGCCGAGGCCCTGGAGCGGGTGATCGTGGACGCCCCCCTGCGCCGCCGCCTCGCCGAGGACGGGCTGGCGGAATGCCGCCGGGTCTATTCCTGGAGCGCGGTCGGCCGCCAGATCATGGAGGTCTACGCCGCCATCCGGGACGCGAAGCCCAATCCGGATTTTGCCGACGCGCTGCCGCACGATCCCGATTGCCGCTTCCGCGCCGAACCGCACCTGCTCTGAGCCGATGCCCCGCGCCCTCGCCCTGTCGCCGCATCTCGACGACGCCGCCTTCTCCTGCGGTGGCACGCTCCACCGCCTCGCGCGGGGAGGCTGGGACGTGACGATGGCGACGCTCTTCACCGCCTCGGTCCCAGACCCGCAGGGTTTCGCGCTGGCCTGCCAGACCGACAAAGGCCTCGGGCCGGACGTCGATTACATGGCCCTGCGGCGGGGCGAGGATCTCGCGGCCGCCCGCGCGCTGGGGATCGCCGCCCGGCACCTGCCACTGCGCGAAGCGCCGCATCGCGGTTACGCCTCGCCCCCCGAACTGTTCGCCGCGACCCGCGCGGATGATTCCATCGTGGCGGATCTCACAGAAGCCGTCTCCGCGCTGATCGCCGAAACCACCCCCAACCTGATCCTCGCGCCGCAGGCGGTGGGCGGGCATGTCGATCACGTCCAGCTGGTCCGGGCGCTCGACGCCCTCGGATGCCGGACGCCGATCCTGTGGTGGCGCGACTTCCCCTACACGATCCGCAGCGCCACGCCGCAGGAACCTCTACGTGATCGTTTCGCGGCTTTTCCGGAGGTGACTCTGGCCTTCGACGAGGCGGCGCAGGCTGCCAAGCTCGCCGCTTGCGCGGCCTACACGACGCAGATCGGCTTCCAGTTCGGCGGCGGGGAGAAGCTGGCGGCGCGGCTGGCGGAGGAGGGCGGCGTCGAGCGGTTTCGCATCGCCGGCCGCCTGCCCGGCCTCCTTGCCGGATAGCCCAGCCACCGCACCCAAGAGCCTCGCCGACCCGGCCGTGCTGGCCGCCCGGCGGACCCGGACGGACGCGCCGCATCTCGCGCCGCTGCGCGACCTCGCTCGACGCATCGCCGCCGAGCGGGAAGCGCCGGTCCCGGATCCCGATCCCCTCGACGGCGGGGTGAATGCCCGCCTGCTCCTGCTGCTGGAGACGCCCGGTCCCACCATCCGCGGCACCGGCTTCGTCTCGCGCGACAACCCCACCGGCACCGCCGCCAACCTGTTCCGCTTCCTCGCGGAGGCCGGCCTCGCCCGGGGCGACACCCTGATCTGGAACGCGGTGCCTTGGGTGATCCACGCGCCGGGGGCGCGCAACCGCGCCCCGCGCCGCTCCGAGACGGCGGCGGCTCTGCCCTACCTCGAACCTCTGCTCGCCTGCCTGCCCCGACTCCGAATCGTCGTGCTGGCCGGCCGCGTCGCCGGTGGGGTCGCGAGTCCGCTCGGCGCGCTCCGCGCGGACCTCCCCGTCGTGACGATCCCGCATCCGAGCCCGACCTATGTCTGCACCTCGCCCGACGTGGCGCGGCGCATCCGCGCCGGCCTCCGCGAGGCCGCCGCCCGGCTCGATCAAACCGGAACGGGCGGCGGCGCGGTCGGTTGACGTGCGATTCCGCGCGGGGGAGGCCCGGCGGGATCGCCAGCACGGAGCCCCCGATGGACAAGAACGATACCGGCCCGACGCCGGCCCCGGCGACGGTCGACCCGGCGCCCCCCTGCACCCTCGTGATCTTCGGCGCCTCCGGCGACCTGACGAAGCGGCTGCTGATGCCGGCCCTCTACAATCTCGCGGCGGGCAAGCTCCTGTCGGACGGATTCACGATCATCGGCGTCGATCACAACGACAACGACGATGCCGGCTGGCGCCGCGACCTAACCGAAACGATGCAATCCTTCACGCAGGATCATACCTCCGAATTTCACCCGGACCATATCGACGAGACCGCCTGGGGCTTCATCCGAGACCGCCTCGGCTTCCGAAAGGGCGATTTTTCGGATTCCGCCACCTTCCGGGATCTGGCCGGGGCGCTCGACGGCAACGTGGTGTTCTACCTCGCCGTCTCGGCCCGCTTCTTCGGACCCATCGTGGAGCAACTGGGGACGGCAGGCCTGCTGAAGCAGGCGGACGGCGCTTATCGCCGGGTGGTCATCGAGAAGCCGTTCGGGAGCGACCTCGCCTCGGCCAAGGCCCTCAACGCGCGGATCCTCGCTCAGGGCGACGAGACGCAGTTCTTCCGCATCGACCACTTCCTCGGCAAGGAAACGGTGCAGAGCATCCTGGCGATCCGCTTCGCCAACGGCATGCTCGAGCCGGTCTGGCGGGCCGAATACATCGACAACATCGCGATCACCGCCGCCGAGACCATCGGCGTCGAGGCGCGCGGCGCGTTCTACGAGCCCACGGGCGCCCTGCGCGACATGGTGCCGAATCACCTCTTCCAGCTCCTCTGCATGGTCGGCATGGAGATGCCCGAGACCCTGGAGGCGGAAGAGATCCGTGACCGCAAGGCCGATCTGGTGAAGGCGATCCGGCCGATTCCACCCGGCGACGCGGTGCGCGGCCAGTACGCGGCCGGGACGGAGCAGGGCCGGGCGGTGATCGCCTATCGGGACGAGCCCAACGTGGCGAGGGATTCGCGCACCGAAACCTATGTCGGCCTCAAGCTCACCATCGACACGCCGCGCTGGCAGGGCGTGCCGTTCTACCTGCGCACCGGTAAGCGCATGACCGACCGCGTCACCGAAATCGCCGTCACCTTCAAGGTGCCGGCGCGCTCGCCGTTTCAGGCGAACCAGGAATCCGAGATCGCCCCCGACATCCTGCGCCTGCGCATCGATCCCGAGCAAGGGATGAGTGTCGCCATGAACGTCAAGCGCCCGGGACCGCAGACCCATCTCGGCCGCGTCACCGCGACCTTCGATTACGGCGATTTCTTTCGCGAGACCCCGAGCGTCGGCTACGAGACTCTGCTGTACGATTGCATGACCGGCGACGCGACCCTGTTTCAGCGGGCCGACAGCATCGAAGCCGCTTGGGCGGCGGTGGAGCCGCTGCTCCAGGCCTGGCGCGACGCCCCGGTGGAGTTCTATTCCGCCGGCAGCGACGGCCCGGCTGAGGCCGAGGCTCTGCTGGCGCGGGACGGGCGGGCCTGGTTGCCGCTCGGGGAGGGCTGATCACCCCTCCGCGCCGGACGCACGAGGCTCGCAAACCTCAGCCCCCGCGGCGCGACCGCTTCTTGGCGGGCGGCGGCGTCGCATCGACCAGACGGATCGGGTGGAGCGCAGCCAGTTCGTCGTGGTGGAGAAGCTCGACGCCGGTGGCGGCGGCGAGCCTGCGGGCGGCGGGGGTGAAGCCCGCATTCGAAACCACGGCGGCCATGTCGGCCGACCAGTAGGGCAGGGCGGCGGCGATCTCCTGCACGGCGGCGTTGCCCACCGGCTTGCCGTAGCGCTTGCACTGCACCACGAGGCGCACGCCCCCATGCTCCGCCACGATGTCGGCGCCCTGGTCGCCGCTCGCCGGGGTGGCGCGGGCGTTCCAGCCGGCCTCGCGCAGGCGGGCGGCGCAGTAGCGCTCATAAGCGATGCCTTCCTCGGGCACCGCGCTCTCGTCGGGCAGGTGAACACTCGCCGCCGCCGCTTCCACGCTCGCCAGGATGTCGGCCCAGAGGTCATCCACCGCCGCGCCGAGGCCGCGCGCTTCGAGCTGGGGCACGATGGTCCGTTCGGCGAAGTAGGCGCGCTCGCGGACCCAGCCGTCGTCGATCAGGTTGCCGTAAGCATCCACGAAGCATTCCTGCCGCTGCCGCAGGGCGAGGACGGGGGCATGGGGCGCGGCCATCCGGCGGATCAGACGCCGGATGCGCCGGGGCCGGTCGAGCCGGTGCAGCAGAATCAGGATTAGCGCGCAGCCGGTCCCGATCAGGGCCGGACGCCCGAACCAGAAGGCGAGGGCGCCACCGATGACGGCAGTCCAGAACAGGCGTGCGACGAGGCCGGATCGACCGGACATGAGGGTTCCATCAATGATCGCGACGCCGTTCCCGGACGGCTGTGACGCGAAGGTCAGGGGCGGAAACCTGTCATGTCGCCCTTGCGCGATCTCTAACGCCGCCGGGCGGGCAACCGGCGAAAGTTAGTTGACCACCGCAAAGTCGCGCGTCGAAGACGACCCGAGGCGGATCGCGGTCGGAGAGACCGCGTGCCGGTCCGGACAGGACTGACGTCCACGGGACACAATCGACCCGCAACGCCTCTCGTTTCGGCCAGAGCGTTTTCCGTGATCCTGGAATCGCGGGAAAACGCCGTCTCTGTTCTATGCTGAGGCTCGCATTTCCTTGCGCCGAACCGGCGACCACTTCGGCAAAAAATGCCTCGATGCATCAGTACATCACGAGGCCGCCATCGACCGCGTATCGGCTTCCGGTGACGTAGCTGGATTCCGGCGAGAGCAGGAACAGGGCGACGGCGGCCGCCTCGTCGGCGGAACCGGCGCGCCGGAGCGGAACCTGGTCGACGACGACGTTCTCGAAGGTCCGACGCGCGGCCTCCGGCAGGAAGTGCCGGAAGTTGGTCTCGATCGGGCCGGGAATCAGCGTGTTCACCCGGATGTTGCGCGGGGCCAGGGCGGTTGCCCAGCTTCGCGCCATGCCGAGAATGGCGCCCTTGGTGGCGGCATACAGGCTCGTCATCGCGGCCCCTTCATAGACCGAACTGGATGCGGTCACGAGGACGGAGGCGCCGGGGTTGAGCAGTCCGGACAAGTGGGCGAGCTGCAGCATTGGCCCGCGGACATTGGCCGCCATCATCCGGTCGAAGGTCTCGGCATCGACATCCTCGAGGGGGCCGGTGGCGGCGTAGCCGGCATTGAGCCAGAGCCCATCGAGGGGGCCGGTCTCCCTGACGGCATCGGCCAGGATGGCCGCCGCCGCCGGATCGGCGGCGTCGTTCTCAAGGACGAGTGAGCCGGCGGGCAAGGCGCGTCGCGTCGTTTCCAGGCGTGCCGCGTCGAGCCCGGTGACACCGACCGCTCCACCCTCGGCCGCGATCCGCAGCGCACCGGCCAAACCCATCCCGCTGGTGCCGCCGGTGATGAGGAGGCGTTTGCTGGAAAACCGACCCATGCTCGTCCCCGAATGATGAAGCCCACCCTTCGTACACGTCACCGCGCCAACGCGGCACCGGCTTCGATTCGCCACGAGCCGGAGGGGAACGGGTCCCAGGCGCCGGCGTCCTGCCTCGCGTGGGACACGGCGCCGGCCCGAGCTCTCGCAGCGCGCAGCCCGGGGTGCGGCGAGAAGAGATGGTCTCGCAGGAGCCCCGATCGATCCTCTCGGCATGACGGCGCCCGGTGTCGTGGAGGCGTCGCGCGGACTGGCCGATCCGGTCTCGGCGCGAATCGAGCGGAGACCGGATGAAACCCCGATGACGACCGGATCAGCCCTCGGCGGCAACCTTCGGACGACGGCCGCGCGCGGAAGGGATTTTTGGCTCGGACGCCGCGAGGGCGGGCTCGGCCTTCCGGCGCTGCTGGCCGAGGCCCATGTTCTTGGCCAGTTCCGAGCGCGCGGCGGCGTAGTTCGGGGCCACCATCGGATAGTCGCTCGGCAGGTTCCACTTGGCGCGATACTGGTCTGGCGTCATGTCGTAGCGCGTCCGCAGGTGGCGCTTGAGCGACTTGAACTTCTTCCCATCTTCGAGACAGACGATGTAATCGGGCGTGATCGAACGCTTGATCGACACGGCCGGGGTGAGCGGCTCAGGCTTTTCCTCCACGACGGTCTGCGTCAGACGCCCGAGCGTGGCGTGGACCGAGCTGATGAGCATCGGAAGCTCGCTCGCGGGGACTGAGTTGTTGCTCACGAACGCTGAAACGATGTCGACAGCCAGTTCGATGTGATGGGGCAACAACTCGCTCTCGTCTCTCATCCTTAACATCCGTTTCTCAATTCGATGGATCGCCCGTCGCAGAGGTGACTTGCTGCCCCCTCGCAGCGACGCGATTTCAGGTTATGACTTCGTCGCTACTATGATGTCGCAAGTCCGAGTGCAAGCGGCTTCAGCAGTTTCGATCACAGTCGTGCACGTGAACTGCGTTACGCATGCCCCGGAGAGATTTTTCAAAACGATCCCTTTGAACAATTCGCGCAGGATTTATGCAGGAAGTCGACAGCCCACGAAGCGGGCTGAATGAATCCTTTGAACTCCGTCATCTCAGGTTGTCTGTACGGACGGTCACTTGTCGTTATTGCATGCAACCGGCAAGAAAGTGACAAAACTCTCTGTGGGCATTATGAGAAACACTTTATTTTAGCCCAGATACGACGGCCCGGCGGAGGCGTTTTGACGTATGGCGCTCAGTTTGCCGATCGCCCTACGCAAGCTGAGCCGTAATGGCTCATTTGTGAGGCCGAGCGGCTATTATCTTAAGTTGAGTTGGCAGATTTGTTCATGTTCGACTGGATGGTGTTCCGGATTGCGCCTGCAATCCATAGGTCTTGAAGCGTTCGACGATGCGCATCACCTCGTCATCGGGCAGCACCACCGGGGCGCCGACCTGCAGGGCGACGGCATATTGGCGGCACAAGGCCTCCATCTCCACCGCGAGCCACAAGGCTCGGGTGAGATCGGCCCCGACGGCGATCATGCCGTGATTGGCGAGCAGGCAGCCGGTGCGGTCCGCGAGCGCCGCCAAGGCGTGCTGCGAGAGCGCCTCGGTGCCGTAGGGGGCGTAGGGCGCGCAGCGGATCGTCGGCCCGCCGGCGGCGGCGATCATGTAATGCACCGCCGGAATTTCCCGGCCGCACAGGGCGAAGGCCGTGCAATAGGTCGGGTGGGCGTGTACCACTGCGCCGATTTCCGGCCGGGCAGCAAGAATATCCCTATGGAAGCGCCATTCGGAGGAGGGAACCAGCGCATGGTCGAACCCGCCGTCGCTATCCATGAAGACGATGTCGTCTGGCTGCAAGATATCGGCCGGAACGCCGGACGGGGTGATCAACAGACCGTGGCGATACCGCACCGAGATGTTGCCGGAAGTGCCCTGGCTCAGCTTCAGGCGGATCAGGTCGCGCATCGCCGTCACGATGGCGGCGCGGAGCGTGGGTTCGGTGACGTCTTGCATGCGGATCTCCGGATCTGGGGGCGGGCCGGCGGGGCCGGGGCGGGCCGAACCATGCCCCATTCCGAAGCCACGGCGCGAGCTGAGCCATTCTGGCTCAGCTCGCGCCCGGCCCTGCGGGACCGACCGACGGCGTGGATCAGGGGATCGTTCGGACCATGAGCACCTATCGTTTCGAAGCCCTGATCTCCCCCCGATCCATCGCCCTCGTGGGACTGGACGGGCAGAACATGGCGATCGCCAAAACGATTCTGGCGAATTTGCGGCGAATGGATTTCAAAGGTTTGCTGTGGGCGATTGGGAGGGGTGCGGCGGACGCGGAGGGTATCCCCGGCGCGGACAGCCTCGCCGATCTTCCCGAATCGCCCGACCTGGTGATCCTCGCCGTGCCGCCCGACCATCTGGCCGAGGCGGTGGATCAGGCCGGGCGGCGGGGTGCGGCGGCGGCGGTGATCTTCACCCCGGACGTGTCCCCCGGCCTCTGCGAGGCGGCCCGCGCCACGGCGCGGCGTTACGGCCTGCGTCTCCTGGGTCCGGGCAGCATCGGCCTCGCGGCGCCCCGCGCCCGGCTCGATGCCAGCCTGCTGGCCCGCTCGCCCAAGGTCGGGGACCTCGCCCTGGTCTCGCAATCCGGCACCGTGGCGGCGGCCATCGTCGAATGGGCGGCCCGGCGCGAGGTGGGGTTCTCGGCGGTGATGTCCCTGGGCATCGCCTGCGATATCGATGTCGCCGACGCCCTCGACCATTTCGCCGCCGACATCCACACGCGGGCGATCCTGCTCTCGCTCAACCTTCTCGGCGATGCGCGCAAGTTCATGTCGGCGGCCCGCGCCGCCGCCCGCGCCAAGCCGGTGGTGGTTTTGCGCGCCGGGCGCCACCAGGCGCCGACCCGGCTCTGCGCCACCCACACGGGCGCGCTGGCGCGGCCGGATGCGGTCTACGAGGCGGCGTTCCGCCGGGCGGGCCTGCTCAGCGTCGACAGCCTCGACGCGATGTTCTCGGCGGTGGAGACGCTCGGCCGGCAGCGCCCGTTCCCCGGCCACCGCCTCGCGATCCTCGGCAATGGCGGCGGCATCGGCGCCCTGGCGGCGGACCGTCTGGCCGAGCGCGGCGGCACGCTGGCGGCGGCCGGGACTTTGGGCAACCCGGTGGATCTCGGCATCGCGGCGGGGGGCGAAGACTACGCGGCGGCGCTCGCTCCCCTGCTCGCCGACCCGGCCAACGACGCGGTGCTGGCGATCCACGTTCCCACCGCGCGCTCGGACGGGCCGGAGGTGGCCAGCGCCATCGCCGAAACCGTCGGCAAGGCGCGTCGGGGGGGCGGGCGCAAGAAGCCGGTCTTCGCCGTGGCGATCGGCGAGGACGAGGAGGCCGCCCGCGTGCTGGCCCAGGCCGGCATCCCGCGCTTTCCCACCGACGCCGACGCGGTGGAGGGCTTCCTCCACCTCGTGCGCTACCGCGAGGCGCAGGACGACCTGATGCGCACCCCGGATTCGCTGCCGCGCGACTTCTCCCCCGATGTCGCCGCCGCCCGCGCCATCGTGGCCCGCGCCGTGGAATCCGGCCAGAGCTGGCTCGACCCGGTGGCGGTGTCGGACCTGCTGGCCGCCTACCGCATCGACAGCGTGCCGCTCACCCTCGCCCCCGACATCGACGCGGCGGCCACCGCCGCCTGGGGCATCATCGCCACGGGCGGCGCGGTCGCCCTGAAGGTGGTCTCCCCCGACATCGTCCACAAATCCGACGTGGGCGGGGTGCGGCTCGATCTCACCAGCGAGGCCGACGTGCGGGCGGCGGCAGCCGACATCCTCCAGCGCGCCCGGCGGCTGGCCCCCGAGGCGCGGATCACCGGTTTCGCGGTGCAGCCGATGATCCGGCGTGGCAAGCAGCGCGAACTCATCGCGGGGCTGGCCGAGGACCCGACCTTCGGCCCCGTGGTGGTGTTCGGCCGCGGCGGCACCGCCGTGGAGGTCATCGACGACCGGGCGCTCGGCCTGCCGCCCCTCGACCTGCGCCTCGCCTCCGAACTCATCGACCGCACCCGGGTCGCCCGCCGGCTCGCCGCCTATCGCGACGTTCCGGCGGTGAACCGGTACGCGGTGGCGCTGGTGCTGGTGAAGCTCGCCCAGATCGCCGCCGACCTGCCCGAGATCCGCGAACTCGACATCAACCCGCTGCTCGCCGACGCCGACGGCGTGCTCG
>JAKONB010000501.1 GCA_022702195.1 Beijerinckiaceae bacterium
GCTGGTCCTGGGGCTCTGGGGGGTGATCGGTCTGGCCGGGCTCATCGCCTACCACGCCTCGCAATTGCCCCCCATCGACCAATTGGCCGTGCCCAAACGCCCGCCCAACATCGCGATCCTGGCGAGCGACGGCTCGCTGCTGGCCAATCGCGGCGAGACCGGCGGCCGGGTGGTGAGCATCCGGGAATTGCCCCCCTACCTGCCGCGCGCCTTCGTGGCGATCGAGGACCGGCGCTTCTACAGCCATTTCGGCGTCGATCCGGTGGGCATCGCCCGCGCGGTGGCCCAGAACGTGACGCGCCGGGGCGTGTCGCAGGGTGGATCGACCCTGACGCAGCAGCTCGCCAAGAACCTGTTCCTGACCCCCGAGCGCTCCGCCTCGCGAAAGATCCAGGAGGCGATCCTCGCCCTCTGGCTGGAGCACAAATACACCAAGGACGAGATCCTCGAACTCTACCTGAACCGGGTCTATTTCGGCGCCGGCGCCTACGGCGTCGAGGCGGCGGCGCAGCGCTATTTCGGCAAGCCGGCCAAGGCCGTCACCCTGGCCGAGGCGGCGATGCTGGGCGGCCTCGTCCAGGCCCCCTCGCGGCTGGCCCCCAACCGCAACCTGCCCGCAGCCCAGGCCCGCGCCGCCCAGGTGCTGGCCGCCATGGAGGAGCTCGGCTTCGCCAAGCCGGCCGACGTGAAGCTGGCCCTGGCCACCCCCGCCCGTCCCGCCAGCGTGCGCGGCGGCGGCTCGGCCAATTACGTCGCCGACTTGGTGATGGACGTGCTCGACGACTTCCTGCCGAAATTCGAATCCGACATCGTCATCGCCACCACCGTCGAGACCGGCCTCCAGGCGGCGGCCGAGAAGGCCCTTGTGGACGAGCTGAACCAGAAGGGCACCCGCTACAACGTCGCGCAGGGCGCCGTGGTCTCGATGAAGCCGGACGGGGCGATCCGCGCCCTGGTGGGCGGGCGCGACTACACCCAGAGCCAGTTCAACCGCGCCACCACCGCCAAGCGCCAGCCCGGCTCCTCGTTCAAGCCTTTCGTCTACCTCGCCGCGGTCGAACGCGGCCTGACACCCGACACGGTGCGGGAGGACGCACCCATCAACATCAAGGGCTGGAACCCGGAAAACTACTCCCGCGATTATCGCGGCCCCGTGACCCTGCGCGACGCGCTGGCGCTCTCGCTCAACACCGTGGCGGTGCGCCTCGGCCAGGAGGTCGGCCCCAAGGCCGTGGTGCAGACCGCCCAGCGCCTCGGCATCTCGTCGCCACTCCAGGCCAAC
Organism: Beijerinckiaceae bacterium; assembly: GCA_022702195.1. Classification (GTDB taxonomy): domain Bacteria; phylum Pseudomonadota; class Alphaproteobacteria; order Rhizobiales; family Beijerinckiaceae; genus Methylobacterium. The sequence continues at coordinate 1,283 of JAKONB010000501.1, forward strand.
GGCTCGATCGCGCTCGGCACCTCGGAGGTGACACCCCTCGAGATGGTCGGCGCCTACGCGGCCTTCGCCAATGGCGGGACCGGGGTGATCCCCTACGTCATCGCCAGCGTGAAGGCGGCCGACGGCAAGGTGCTCTACAAGCGCAAGGACGGCGGCATGGGCCGGGTGATCGACGCCAACGCGGTCTCGATGATGAACGCCATGATGCACGAGACCTTCGTGACCGGCACCGCCAAGAAGGCGGAGGTGCCGGGCTGGGATCTGGCCGGCAAGACCGGCACCAGCCAGGACTTTCGCGATGCCTGGTTCATCGGCTACTCCTCCACCCTGGTGACCGGGGTCTGGCTCGGCAACGACGACGGTGAGGCGACCAAGAAGGTCTCGGGCGGCAACCTGCCGGGCGAGATCTGGAAGGCCTACATGAGCGTGGCTCTCAAGGGTCAGACCCCGACCCTGCTGCCGGGTGCCAATCGCTGGCGCAATCGCGCCCCGGCCGAGGCGCCCGTCGCCAGTGGCGGTGCCGCCCCCGGCGGCCTGATCGGCGCGCTGCTCGGCGAGCCGCAGCCGGCCGCGCCGCCGCCCCGGGTCGCCACCGCCAACCCGCGCCATTCCGGCCCGAGCCAGGACGACCGCAACTTCCTGGAGAAGCTGTTCGGGGTCGGCGAGTAGGGCCATCCCTCCGGAGCAACGGGACGCCTACCGAGGCCCGCCGCCGCGCCGCATGGCGATCTCCTGCCCCTCCTGATCGAGGGCTCCGGACGGGGCGATGCCGGCGTTCGGCACGGAATGCATGCCGTCATGAGAGGTGCGCGACGACGGCCGATGGGCGGCCGGATCGCCAGCGGCCTGCTTCATGGCGAGGGCGCGCCGGCTCCCCGAAACCGTCCGGTTGCGAGCCTCGGCGACGCGTCGGCGCTCGCTCTCCTTGCTAACGCGCTTCACCGCCGCGGCCAGGACGGCCGCCTTCTCCCGCGTGCCGCTGTTGTCCGTGGCAGGCTGGGCTCCGGAGGGAGCCGCCTTCCCGCGTATCTCGCGGCGCTGCCGGCGGGACAGGTCGCGGGCGCGGTCCCGGCGCTCGCGCAGCAACCGGATCAACTCGGACAAGCTCGCGGCATCGGCCCGACCGAGATCCGGCTGGTGCGACCGTCCGACCAGGTCGCCCTCGCTCCCATCCAGCAATCGTGCCTCGCGCCGTCTCGAAACAGACATCTCGCCTCCGGTTCGTTGTCCTTGCCCGGTGGAAACGGCAAAAGAACCGAAAGGTTTCAAGCGCAAGAGCCGGAACCGAGGCTATATTTCTTGGATTTTCGAGGGATGATTGCTTTGTCTGGATCGTCTATCCACGAAACCAAGGCCAACATAGCCAAAGCCGGCTTGCCCCTCGCAGACGCTCAACGCATTTCCGCCCCATTGCCGGCCTTCCAACCTGGATAAAACCGCCCATGCCCGATCCCAGCCCTCAGCGGCCCGTCGCCTACGATGCCAAGAGCAGCAAGAAGTCGACGCGTCTGATGTACCTGCTTCTCGCCCTGGCCGTGCTGATCATGGTAGTCTTCGGCGTCCTGCATCTGTTCGGTCAGAATTTCGGCGTCCAGGTTTGAGCCGGCTTCCCTACCAGTACAGCTGAAACCGCCCGATGAAGGTATCCGCGTCGATGGTGCGGCCGCCCTGGAGGGCGGAGGGGCTGGCATGCGAACGGACGTAATCGGTCACGATCCGGACGTTGCGGTCCGGATACCAGTTCAGCCCCACCGTCACGTCGCGCTCGATGCCGCCGCGCAGGCCGCCGTCGTCGAGGTCGATGGCGCTGAAGCGGGTGCCGAGTTCGAACACGCCGATGCCGCCCCGCGAGACCCGTGCCTCCTCGGGAACCTTGACGCCTGAGAACACCGCGTAGGTGGTGCCGTAATCGGGACTCAGCTGGTAGGCGCGGCCCTGGCCGTTGAGGACCACGCTGGCCTGGATGTAGCCGCCCTGGAACGCGAGACGCCCGGCACCGCCGGAGCGCTCCACCGCCGTGCGGATGTATTCCGCCTGCACCAGGAATGGTCCGTCGCGATAGGCCGCTTCGAGTCCGATCCGGCCGATGCTTGCCGCGTCGCGGATATCGCCGGTGTTGACGAAGGTCTGCCGGAACAGGAAGGCCTCGGACCGGCTCGACAGGGCCAGCGCGTCGCCGTTGCGCGGCAGATCGCGGAAACTGCCCGCCAAGCCGAGATGCAGCACCCGGTCGTCGGTGCGGATCGGCGCGTAGGTGGCGCGGGCGGTGGCGGCGATGCCTTCGCTGTCGAGCCCCGTATTGGCATTGCCGCCGAACACGCTGGCCACCAAGGTCCAATCCGCCCCGTGGCGGCCGAGGGCGACGCCGACGTTGCGCGACGGCGCGAAAGCATCGGCCAGCGAGCGCTCGGTGAACAGGGGGGCGTTGTCGCTGATGAGCTGGTCGAGGCTGAAGTGCTCCTTCATGTTGCCCACCGACAGCAGCGTGTTCTCGACGCCGGAATAGCCGATCACCGCATCGTTGATCGGCCGCATCGGATCGGCGAAATCGTACTGGAACGCGATCTCCAGCGTCTTGCCGAGGGTGAGGTAACTCTCGATCCAGGAGCGCCGCACCGCGACGTTGTCCGGGAACGGCTCGGCGAAGCCGGGCTGACGAAGGGCGGAGGCGCCGAAATCGAGCTGGAGCTTGCCGCCGATGCGCAGCTTGGCGACATCCTCCGGTAAGGTCAGGGTAATGCCCTTCTCGTCGAGGGTGAGGGTCTCGCCGTTCGGCTGGGCGGGGTTGCGCTTGGTTTCCTGGGCGCCGGCCCCGAGGGGCTGTCCGGCGAGCAGGAAGGCGAGGATCGTCAGGCCGGCACGTGCGCTCATCGCTCGGGTCTCTTCGCGCAGAACGCGGGGGAAGGGGGCGGCCAGCGCCCCGTCACAGCATCGGCAGATGCCTCGGACGCGGTCCGCGCGGGAAGGCGGCATCAAGGGCGGCGCGCTCCTCCGCCGCGAGGTCGATACCGTCGGCCCGTGCATTCTCGATAGCCCGATCCGCCCGCCCGGTCTTCGGAATGGTGAAGGTACCCGCCTCACGTGTCAGGAACGTGAGGGCGACGGCATGCGGCGTTGTGGCGTGTGCCTGCGCGATCCCGGCGAGCACCCGGCCGCCCGGGCTGTCGGCATGCGGAAAGTCGCCGCTGCCGAACGGCGAGTAGCCGACCAGCGCGACGCCGTGCGACCGGCACCAGGGCAGGACCGCGTGCTCGATCGCCCGTTCCTGGAGGTGATAGAGCACTTGGTTGCAGGCGATGGCCCCCGGCCCGGCGATGGCAAGCGCCTCCGCGAGATCCTCCACGTCGAAATTGCTCACGCCCCAGGACAGGATCTTGCCAGCCGCCTTGAGGGCCTCGAACCCCGCGATGGTCTCCTCCAGCGGGTGCTGGCCCGGCCAGTGGAGCAGATAGGCGTCGAGGCGGTCGGTGCGCAGGCGCCGGAGCGAGCGGTCGCAGGCGGCGACCACCCCGGCCCGGCTGGCATTGCCCGGCACCACCTTCGAGACCAGGAACACCCCGTCGCGCCGTCCCGCGATCGCCTCGCCGACGATGGGCTCGGCCTCGCCGTACATCTCGGCGGTGTCGATATGGGAGAGACCCGCATCGAGCCCGGCCCGCAGGGCGGCCACCGCCCCGGCCCGGTCGCCATCAAGGCGCCACGTCCCCTGCCCGATCACCGGGACGCCGCGCCCCGTCGGTCCGAATTCCCTGTTGCGCATGTCCCGATCTCCCCTCCGAGCGACGGACGACGCGCCGACGGTGACGGACGTTCCCGATTGCGTGGCACCGGCGCAATCCGCCTTACTGGCGCCATCATGCGCCGTTGAGCAGGGGATGGTCTCCGATCGAAGCGCTTCACGGCGTCGCAGCGATCCGGTGCCAGCCTCGAAAGGACGTTCCCGTGCGCAGCGCCGCCCCGTTCCCGTGTCGCGCCGGATCCTCCCGCCGGGGGACCGTCTGATGCTGCCGCAGCACCGTTGGTTCTGGGTGCTCATCCTCGTCGCCTGCGGCGGGGCGGGCCTGCTCTACAACATGCTCTTCGTCGGCGGCGCCTCGCTGCTGGCCGGCCTCGCCTACGGCCTCGCGGTGGGGGCCACCACCCTGGCCTTCGACCGCGGGATGATCCTCGGCGGCCTCCAGGCGCGGATGCGGCGGATGCCGGCCAAGCTCTACGTGCCGGCGGCCGAACTCGCCTACGTGCTGATGATCGCGGCCGGCATCGCCGCCGGCGGCCTCGTGGTCTGGGCGCTCGGCCTCACCGGCGACCCGCTGAGCGAGGCGATCCGCATCACGCCCCGTGTGCTCGCCTACTCGCTGGCCGTCTCGGCGATCCTGGTCTTCGTGATCCGGATGCGCGACCTCATCGGCGGCGAGGTGTTCGTGAACTTCCTCGTCGGGCGCTATCACCGCCCGGTGCGCGAGGAGCGCATCTTCCTCTTCCTCGACGTGGTCGGCTCCACGGCCTTCGCCGAGACCCACGGCGACCTCAAGACCCAGGCCTATCTCGGTGCGGTCTTCGCCGCCCTGGCCGAGCCGGTGCGCCGCAACGCCGGGTCCACCGACGATTACATCGGCGACATGGCGATGATCACCTGGCCGATGGCGCGCGGCCTCAAGAACGCACGCTGCGTCGCCTGCGTGTTCGACGTGCTCGACCGGATCGAGGCGGAGGCAGAGGCGTGGCAGGCCCATTTCGGCACGGTGCCGCGCCTGCGGGCCGCCCTGCACGGGGGCTACATCGTGACGGCGGAAGTCGGGGTCGACCGGCACAAGATCGCGTATTTCGGCGATACCGTGAACGTCACGGCGCGGATCGAGGCCCTGTGCCGGCCGCTCGGCACCGAGATCCTGATCTCGGACGACCTGCTCGGCCGGCTGCCCAAGCTGCCGGAGGGCGTCATCGCCCGCTCGCTCGGCGCCCATGCCCTGCGCGGACGCGGCCAGCCCCTCAGCGTGTCGTCGCTGGAACGCGCCGCGCTCCCCCTGGCTCAGCCGGAGCCCCCCCTGCCCCGCATCGCGGCCCTGCCATGATCGAAGCCAACCATGACCGGGCCGGTGCCGAGCCGCCCGACCGCAGCATCGTCATCTTCGTGGATGCCGATGCCTGCCCGGTGAAGGACGAGACCTATCGGGTGGCCGGCCGCTACGGCCTGCGCGTCTTCGTGGTGGCCAACAGCTTCATGGCCCTGCCGCGCGAACCGTGGATCGAGCGCGTGGTGGTGAGCGACGGTTTCGATGCGGCCGATGACTGGATCGCCGAGCGGGCGCGGCCGGGGGCGGTGGTGATCACCGCCGACGTGCCGCTGGCCGCCCGCTGCGTCAGAGCCGGGGCCGAGGCACTCGCCCCCACCGGCAAGCCGTTCAGCGAGAATTCGGTGGGCATGGCGCTCGCCACCCGCAACCTGATGCAGGAGTTGCGCGAGGCCGGCGCCATCACCGGCGGCCCGAAGCC
>JAKONB010000181.1 GCA_022702195.1 Beijerinckiaceae bacterium
TCGCGCCTGGTGCCCGGCATGCCGGTGGAGGCCTTCCTCCAGCTCGGCGACCGCTCTGTCATGAGCTACCTCACCAAACCGCTCGCCGACCAGATCGCCAAAGCCTGGAGGGAACGGTAGGGGCGCCCACGCCCAATGTGGATGGCGTGAGCGAGCGGCTCGACGAAATGGATCTACGTCCCAGCCCGAATCGCTGGGACGGGACCTTCCGATTGGATCTCATACGACGTCGAGTGATCCCTTGGCGTGAGGAAGTGAGACCTCGCAGAAGTGAGACCTCGCACAGGTGTCGTTCAGGCTGGGCTGGTTCGGCTTCGTCAAGAGGTCGACGTCTGGCGCCTTCGCGACCGAACACCCACGCCACCATATTGTGGCGCCTCTGGAGCGACGACCGTTTCCTCCGTTGCCGGGATCGGATCTTGGGCTGGAGCCGGGGCCGGAACCTTGCCGATCTTCTCAATCCGGACGCCGGCATAATTACCACGGCGCCAAGCCAGTCTCACGAGACAGAGGAAATCACGCCCGATAATGCGCAGCATGAAGACGGGCGGGAGCGCCTGACTGGCCGGCACCCCGACCTTGGCACCGGACTTCGAAACATCCTTCACGTTGCAAGGAATTTCGGTCCCGTCCAGCAACCGAATGGTTGCGATCCAATTGGTGGGGTTGCGAGGCTCGCGACGAGCGACATGCTGGGCCGTCTCTGGCTGCTCCTTGCTTTCCGTCACCTCGATAGCCTCTCGCTCATCACCGACGTTCAACCCTAGGCTCTGTCCGGTTTAAGACCGTACGCACCAACCGTCGGCTTGGGTCACTATTTTACGATGAATTCGGAAATGCATTGAAACGTCCCGGTCTTCCGGCGTCGCCAGCGGTGGAATCGCCCCCCTTTCGATAACGGCTTGTGTGGCAAATTGCCACCCATCATGGCCAGGTATCCGGGATCACGAGCGAGGCGCTTTTCGTACGATTCCACGGACCGAGCCTTGCCCTGGATGCGTGAATCCTGATAAGGCAGCCGCCTTTCCGCGATGCGTTGACGCTCATCGCCGAGGCCGCCGTCCCCGGTGCCTCGTTCCCGAGCCCCTATGGACAGGCGGCGGGCCTCAGGTCCGGCCGATGTGAGACAAATGAAGATTCGCAATTCCCTCAAGTCCCTCCGTGGCCGTCACCGTGACAATCAGCTGGTTCGTCGCAAGGGCCGTGTCTACATCATCAACAAGACCCAAAAGCGCTTCAAGGCGCGCCAGGGCTAAGTCCAGGATCGGCTGCGGCGAAGGGGGCGCGTCAAGCGCTCCCGTTGACGGGCAGGCCCCGGGCGAGGAAGCTCGCATCATGCCGATCCCGCAGATCCATCGATCGTCGACCTACGCTGCGCTCGTCGCAGCGTTTTGTGTTTGGGCTTACCCGCCTGCTTGGGCTGCACCGAGCATGAAACCGGAGGCCTCCGAGCCGAAGAAGGCTCACCCCCCGGTCACGTTGGACGATCTCTACGCGCGCTTGAAAGCAGCGGCCGACGCCACCGAAGCGAAAGGTGTCACCCGCCTCATCGAGCAGCGTCTCGGCCGTTCGGGCAGCGCAACGGCCGATCTGCTCAGCGAGCGGGCACGCCAAGCCATGGGCGCCCAGGATTACCCTCTTGCGGTCGAACTCATGGACCGGGCGGTGACCCTCGAGCCAACGTGGCCGGAGGGGTGGAATCGCCGGGCCACGGTCTTCTGGTTGCTCTCCGACCAGAGCGCGGCCATCGCCGACCTTCAGCGAACCCTGGTGCTGGAACCTCGGCACTTCGAAGCCTGGGCGGCCCTGGGGCGAATCTATCTCGCCCTCGACGACAACCGCCGCGCCCTTGATGCGTTTCGGCGCGCCGCCGCGATCAATCCCCACATGGAGAATCTGCAGGACGCCATCGACCGGCTGGCACCGGACGTCGACGGCCGCGACCTCTAGGCCGCCATGCTTCTCCTCAAAGGCGCCGCGGGCCTGATCGCGCTCGCGGTCGGGTGCGTCCTGCTCCTCCTGGCTGTCGGAGCCGTCGCCACCCTGATCGTCACCCTGCGGATCGGGAGCCGGTTCCCTCCCGAAGGCCCCTTCGTGGCGGTCTCGGGCGGGCGGCTGGCCACCCTCATGGCCGGACCGGTGGAGGCGGCGCGCGGGGTCGTGGTGCTGCTGCACGGGGCCTCCGCCAACGCCGCCGATCCGATGGAGGGGGTGGGACGCCGGCTCGCCGCGCGGGGCTACCGCGTCGTCGCCTTCGATCGGCCGGGCTATGGCTGGAGCGACCGGCCCGGTGGCGACGCCATGGCGAGCCCGGCGGCCCAGGCCGATGCGATCGCCGAGGCCCTGACGACGCTGGGGATCGGGCCGGCGATCATCCTGGGCCATTCCTGGTCGGGGGCACTGGCTCTCGCCCTCGCGCTGGACCATCCCGAGCGGGTGGCGGGCCTCGCCCTGGTGGCCCCGGTGGCGATGCCGTTTCCGGCCCGGATCGTGCTGCCCTGGTACTACCGTCTGGCGCTGGCGCCGCCCGTGACCTGGCTGCTGAGCCGCACCGTGGCGACGCCGCTCGGCCTGTATTACCTCGGGCGGGCGGGCGCGGCGGCCTTCGCGCCGCAGCCGGCACCGGCGGACTACCTCACCCGCAGCCGCGCAGCCCTGGTGCTGCGGCCGGCCACGATGCTGGCCAACCTGCGCGACCTCGTGGGCCTGCCCGCCGCGCTGGCCGCGCAGGCGCCGCGCTACGGACGCCTCACCGTCCCCACCGTGGTGGTGGCGGGGGCGGCCGATGCCATCGCCCCCGCCGCCCGGCAGGCGGCGCCCCTGGCCGAGGCGATCCCCGGCGCGCGGCTGGTGCGGCTGGAGGGGACCGGCCACATGATCCCCTACATGGCCACCGAGGCGCTCGCCGACGCGGTCGACCGCCTCGCCGAGCGGATCACGCCCGCTCCTTGAGTGAGTTCAGGCCTTCGCCGCGTGCTCGCGGGTGACGTAGGCGATGCGCACGAGGTTGGTGGCCCCCGGCGTCCCGAACGGCACGCCCGCCACCACGATCACGCGGTCGCCGATATCGGCGAAGCGCTCGCGCACCGCGAATTTCGCCGCCCGGAACGCCATGTCGTCGACGTCGCTGGCGTCGTTGGTGACGATGGGGTGGGTGCCCCAGCACAGGGCGAGCCGCCGGGCGGTCTCGCGCTTCGGGGTGAGCGCGATGATGGTGGCGTTGGGCCGCGAGCGGGCGAGGCGCAGGGCGGTGGAGCCCGAATGGGTCCAGGCCATGATCGCCGTGAGGTTGAGGGCGTCCACCATCTGGTGGGCGGCGGCCGCGATGGCGTCCGAGGCGGTGGCGTCCGGCTCCGAGCGCTGGGCGGTGAGGATGGTCCAGTAGAGCGCGTCCCGCTCCACCTGCTCGGCGATGCGGCTCATCATCGCGATGGCCTCCAGCGGGAAGCCGCCCGAGGCGCTCTCGGCCGAGAGCATCACCGCGTCGGCGCCCTCGTAGACGGCGGTGGCGACGTCCGAGACCTCGGCGCGGGTGGGCACCGGGGCGGTGATCATCGATTCGAGCATCTGGGTGGCGACCACCACCGGCTTGCCCATGCGGCGGGAGGCGCGGGTGATGCGCTTCTGCACCCCCGGCACCTGCTCCAGCGGCATCTCGACCCCGAGATCGCCGCGTGCCACCATGATGCCGTCGGAGATCTCGATGATCTCGTCGAGGCGGGTGAGCGCCTGCGGCTTCTCGATCTTGGCCATGACCAGGGCGCGGCCGGCGGCGACCTTCTTGACCTCGGCCACGTCCTCGGGCCGCTGCACGAAGGAGACGGCGATCCAGTCGGCCCCGGCATTGAGCCCGGCCTCGAGGTCGGCCCGGTCCTTCTCGGTCATCGCCGCCACCGGGATCACCGTGTCGGGCAGGGAGACGCCCTTGCGGTTCGAGATGCGCCCGCCCACCACCACCCGGGTGACGGCGCGCCCCTCCGAGACCTCGGTGACCACGAGGCGCAGCTTGCCGTCGTCGATGATCACCACGTGGCCGGGCTCCAGCGCCTGGAGGATCTCCGGGTGGGGGAGATAGACGCGGGTCACGTCCCCGGGCGTCGGGTCGGAATCGAGCACGAAGGGGGCGCCGTTCTCCAGCATGGCCGCGCCCTCCGCGAAGGCGGCGACCCGGAGCTTGGGCCCCTGGAGATCCACCAGGATCGCGATGGGATGGCGCAATTCCCGCTCGATGGTGCGGATCACCTCGATCTTCTCGGGCAGTTTTTCGCGGGGCAGGTGGCTCATGTTGAGCCGGAACACGTCGGCGCCGGCGCGGAACAGCCGCTCGATCATCTCCGGCGTGTCGGAGGCCGGACCCAACGTGGCGATGATCTTGGTGCGGCGCGAACGTTTCACAGGCGTCTCCAATCCCGAGAGGATGCCCCGGCGGCTTCAGGCGTCCGAGCGTTGGGCAAGGCGCCACAAGCACCGCACGGGCCGGCGCGTCAAGGATGGGGCGAGCAACCCCCGACGGATCACGCCCCGACGCCGTCCCGTCGAATCCCGGCCGGGACCCGCGACGCGCCCCCCTCGAGACGATTCGTCCTCCCTCGCACCGCCCATGCATCGGCGGCCCCGCCGCCGGATCCGGCGCGGGGGTTCGGCGACAGGCCCCGGCAAGGGGAGACGCGGGACGCCGCGAAACCACCTGTTGTGTTGTAAAGCCGGTTTCCCGGCGTCCCCGGAACCCGGTCCCGGCAACGCCGGACCCGAATCCCCGTTCACGTCACGGCGTCTGTCCCGGCCCCTGCGACTCGGCTGGCGTCCTCAAGCGGCACGCCCCCTCGCGCAGGGGTCGGCCGGCGGTCGACTCGGGTCCGAAGACCCCCTGTCCGCCTCGTAGTGGGCGGACCGGCCGAGGCTCTGGCGATGTCCCAGCCTCCCGGTGCGGCGCGAGCCGACCGGACCGGGACACCTTGCGTCGCAGGCGCCGCCCGGGGCGATGGCGAAACCGGGCCATCGACGCGGGCGCCGTCTCCTCCCCCCAAGCCCATCGACCCGGTCCGCCGACAGGCCTCCCTCGTGGGGGGCGAGTGGCGGGGGTTGTGGCAGAGAATAGGAATTTTGTCAAGGGCCTTTGTGATGGGTGAGCTATGAGCGGCGCTCGTCCCTGTCCGCCGTTGTGCTTGCCACTAAACGCGATTGTGCTCGAAATTAATAGCTATTTTACAATTATTTAGACATAAAACGAAATCTAACAATAATTAATTAATTAGATTTCACATAGCAAAACCGTTCGTCTATCACTGAATAAGCAGTATACAACATACCCCTTAGATCATTGCTACCACTGCTATTCTATTTGTCATATTATTAGAACACTTGTTTAGCTTTTTATGCGATGCGTGATGGGAATCCTCTGTCAGCGCCCTCGAACCAGCAAGTACCTTTCGATATCAAGCCATTAATACCATTTAGACATGCATCATGTATTGACAGTTCATCCAGCGCAGTGAAATTTTTAGAGTCATTCATAATCAGGAGGATAAAATGCTACGCGCGTTCCAGTACGCCGCAGCATTATGCTGCACTATTTTTTGGTCAAATCCAATACGAGCCGATCAGGAAAGTCCGTTCCAGGCAGCAGATCGTGGAAGACAAATCATTGATCAAACCGCGCAAGCTAGAGACGACGCGAATAAGGTA